>NZ_JBHUDE010000044.1:0-41522 GCF_042678205.1 Oceanobacillus luteolus | reverse complement strand
TACGAACCAAAGCAAAATTGGCTGGATTAAGTCCGATAGAATACCGAACTCAATCCAGCCAATCAGCTGCATAATAAAAACTCTAACTTTTAGGGGTCGCCACCAATTCATCATGAATTCCAGGCTTTAATTTTTATTCGACTTCATAACTCTTAATCAATTCGTCTATCAACGAACCGACATAATCAACTGCAATCTTAATAGGGTCTGCTGTGGACATATCAACACCGGCTAATTTAATTAACTCAAGCGGCTTCGCTGTACCTCCAGCTTTGAGCACTTGAAGCCAGCGATCTACAGCAGGCTGACCTTCCTCTTTTATCATCTGTGCTACTGCAGTGGAAACGGTAAGTCCTGCAGAGTAAGTATATGGATAGAGTCCCATATAATAATGCTGCTGCCTCATCCAAGTCAAACCAACCCCATCATCCACCGTAATGCTGTCTCCCCAGAAGTTTTTAATTACATCCAGCTTCTGTTCAGTCAGGACATTTGCTGTTAGTGGTACACCATCTTCTGCAAGCTGATAGACACGGCGTTGTAGTTCACCTTCCAATAAATGGGTGATGAAATTATGATGATATGTTCCGAGCAATTGGGTGATTACCCAACGCTTCATTCGTACATCATCGGTTTGGTTCATGAGATGCTCAGCTAGTAGTAATTCATTTAAAGTGGATGGTGCCTCTACAAAATATGTAGAAGGACGTGTATTCAATAATGTCTGGTTTTTCCCAGCCAAATAAAAATGCCCGGCATGTCCCATTTCATGCGTTAAGACGAAAGCGCCTCGCATTGTATCTGTCCATGTAATTAGTATGTATGGGTGAACCCCATACGGACTTGAACAAAATGCCCCGTTGGCCTTGCCGATATTGTCTGCTCGATCAATCCAGCCATCATGAATTGACTTTCTCATGATCTCTTGATATTCCGGCCCCATTACAGATAGGGATTCTAAAATCGTTTTTGTTGCATCCTCGTAAGTCGTTTGTGGGTTGAATTCTGGGTCTAGTGGTGCTTTTAAATCACAATAATGCAGCTCATCCAGTCCTAGTTTTTCTTTCTTTAACTTAGCATACCGCTGCATATGTGGAGCCAATTCTTTTCCGATTATATCAAGTTGATTATGGTACATTTCCTGTGTCACTTGTTGTGGTGCAAGCAGCATGTCTGTTACCGATGGGTAGTTTCGGAGTTTGGATAACGTGACTTGCTTGGAAACCTCTGTTGCATATACTGCAGCAAATGTATTTTTATATTGGTTCAACGTTTTGGTGAATGACTGGTATGCATTTCTTCTTGCCGTTGTGTCTGATGTAAATTCATAACGGTCTTCATATAAAGCTTCAGACATTGGCAGTTCGACACCTTCAGCATTTTTAATCGGATCGAATTCCATATCTGCAGTTTTTGCCCGTTGATAAATGCGATGGGGGGCACCATGGATATCTCCAAGAGCTGCAAGTGTTTCTTCAATCTCTGGTGAGAGCTGGTGTGGTTTTTCTTCTAACGTATCGTAAAATAATTTTTTATAAATCTTCAATTCTGGTTCCTTTTCCAAATATTCCTCGACTTTTTCTTCGGTCAATTCCAGTAACTCGGAATTAAAGAAGGAGATTTTTGCACTGATTTTAGCTAACGCACTGGCAACAAGCGCGGAATCTTGTTGGTTTGCTGGATCAGCTCCATCGGCGTTCACTTTTAAGTTCGAGTAGGTGGCCACACGCACCACTTTTTTCTGGAAGTTCTCCATAGCTTGAATAGCTTGCAATAGAGTTGAAGGGCTCTCAATGAGCTTTCCTTTAAATGCAGTAACCTGCTCGACATCTTTTCCAAGTGTATCCAGTTGTTCTTTCCATTCTTCATAAGTTGCGAATAAATCTTCCAAGTTCCATTTTTGCTCCTCAGGTACGTCAGAACGACTATTTCGTACGTTTGTATGAATCGTCATGGTATTACTCCTTTCGAATATTTCGGTACACTAAATAATTATAATACAAAGATTGATAGAATGATATTACTTTTCAGAAATAAATAAATGCAAAAAAAAACAGCTATACAAGATAGCCGCCAAAAAGGAGAAATATGGTGATTTATTACAGATAGAAACAAATAATTAAAGTGAATTTTTTCTTATCAAACAAACAGAAGTTTCGTGACTACCTAGCCGGATGATCACATTCATCACATACATTACCGTAACAATCAGCTTTTTCGAAGATATCATGACCGCATTTCTGGCATTTTTTCTTCGGTAAACTTTTGAAAAACTCAATTAAACCTTGCATGTGGGCTCCTCCTCATCTGTTATATGATAAGTTCATGTTAGATGTATTGTAATATAACAGTATTTGGTTTGTCAATACTGTGTTACTACATTTTTTAAAATATTTTCAGATTTATTTAAAGATGCATGTATTGAGCGGCTTTTCAGCATATTTAGGAGTTTAGAAGATTAATTATAAAATGTAAGAGTTGGTTTTGTACATATATAAATCTTCAGAGGAATTTTGTGCTGTTATACTACAATCGTCAGTTGGCTTAGTTAATTGCTTTACTTTTTTGTTTACATTAAACTAATGTTAGATATTTCATTCATTAGAGGAGGAGCAATAGATGAAGTTTATAGACAACAAAGGAATTACAGATCCAATGATTAATCTTGCAATTGAAGAATACATTCTAGAGAATTTTGGTGAAAAAGATACATACTTGCTCTTTTACGTGAACGGACCGTCTATCATCATTGGACGGAATCAAAACACGATTGAAGAAATCAATACGGAATATGTGGAAAAACATAATATCAAAGTTGTTCGCAGGCTTTCTGGTGGCGGTGCGGTATACCATGATGAAGAAAACTTGAATTTCAGCTTTATCACGAAGGATGATGGGGAGAGTTTCCAAAACTTCCAGAAGTTCACTCAGCCTATCGTTGATGCACTTAATGAAAGAGGAGTCCCTGCAGAACTACAAGGTCGAAATGATATTGCTGTTGAAGGACGCAAGATATCCGGAAATGCGATGTTTTCTACAAAAGGTCGTATGTTCAGCCATGGGACATTAATGCTTAATTCTAAAATTGAAGAGCTGACAAAGGCATTAAAAGTGAAGAAGATAAAAATTGAATCAAAAGGAATCAAGTCTGTAAGAAGCCGTGTTGCGAATATAAACGAATTCCTTGAGGAAAAACTGACAATCGATGAGTTTAAGGAAATGATTTTAAAGCACGTATTTGAGGTGGAAGATGTAAAGGATGTTCCGCAATATGTGTTGACCGAAGAAGATTGGGAAAAAATCCATGAGATCTCTCGCAATCGTTACCAAAAGTGGGAGTGGAACTATGGAAAATCACCTGAATTTAATATTCAAGAAGAATATAAATTTCCAGCCGGTCTTGTCGATGTCCGTTTAAATGTAAAAAAAGGAATGATTGAAGATTGCACGATTTTTGGTGACTTCTTTGGAATTGGTGATATCAAAGAATTAGAACAAAAATTAATCGGTCTTCGTCACGATCGTAAAACGATTGAAGCAGCATTGGAAGATTTCCCAGTTTCTCATTATTTAGGAAAAATCTCAAAAGAAGATTTTATTAATTTATTGTATTGATTTGGGTTTAAAGACCCATATGCGTGAATCTGTTTTGCTCATAATAAAAGCATCTATAGAAAAGTCTATAGATGCTTTTGTCGTTTTAATAGCATATTTTGCAGTTACTTTTTTACGATTTGTTAGATTTTTTGATAAATTTAGCTTTTTTAGCTTTCTTTTTACCTAGGTATTTGTTATTATATTAGCAAGCCGCTTTCTTTTCCATAGGAAAGGAAGTTCACTATGGAAAAACAAATTTTCACAGCTTATCATGAAATTAGTCCTTTGACGATGGCGGTAATCGCCAGTCGAGATGAAGGAGGTAGGCCAATCAGTTACATTTTAGAGGAAACTGCAGAGTACGTCAGCACGAAACCCCCGAGTAAACTCATCGATGCCGCTTGTATGTTTTTTGGAAGCAGTCTGAAAGGAAGGCAAGAAGGTACCAAGAATATTAGTGGGCTTACCCATAAGGTTCCGATTTCCATTGATCCTGCAAGTGGGATGTATTTCTTCCCTACATACTCCCCAATGAGTCCAAAATGCTCATGGATCGCCCATTCACATGTTGATCGAGTACAAGAATTGCCAGAAGGACGGACGGAAATCATTTTCAGAAATGGTAAGACCATTGTTTTAGATGTTTCTTATGGTTCCATGCTTAATCAAATCCGTCGTACGGCACAGTTCAGATTCCTTCTTGATAATCGGATGAGGAATATTAAAAAGGGATTTGTAGCTGAACGCTCCCCATCTAAAAATTATGAGTTAGATGAGGTGGAAAGCTGAACGTTTTGCTCGAGTGCTGAAAGAGCATGAACGAGAAGTTCCTGGATGATTGTTTCCACTTTTTTACGTATTGTTGGATTAAAAAAATTACGTTTTTCTTCCCTGCCTTGGCATAGAAAAAGGAAGGAGGAGAAGGAATCGTTCTTATTTAATGTAACAACCTCTATCGATTGTTTTTTCATTCTGATTCTTAACTCCCTCCGCTCTTCCAACGCAAGAGACTCCATTTTTTTTAACATTTCCAGATAAGGTGCCTTTATTTTAAACGCCCCTTGCTCAACATTTCGGATGTCTAACCTAATTACAGCAATTGCCATAGAAAGGAAAAGAAAACGAGAGGCAATGGAATATTCTTCCTCAGTTAGAAAACGCATGAGTCATTCTCCTTTTAGAACATATGTTTGTGTTTTTATTATACGCTATAACTGAAAAAAATACTACAAAATAATATTATGGAAAAGAAAGTGGCAAATTTTCGGTATATAACTAGGAATTATTTCTGTGATAATTTAAAATAAAGGAAACGTGTTTGATCTGACTGAGGAGAATATAAATAAATGTATGTACTTGACACTATAACATTTCATAATTGGAGAACCGTATTAAAGAACGAAGAACTAGATGATTTTATTCAGCAGCTTTTAAATCAATATGAAGGGCTCGGCCCCTTACCTGGAATTTTATTGCCATTTATAGAAGCATTTTTACCGTTTCTGCCTTTGATGGTATTTGTGTTGGGTAATGCTGCCGCTTATGGGTTGTTGAAAGGATTCTTCTATTCGTGGATTGGTGCATGTATTGGCGCCATCCTTGTATTTTTTCTAATGAGAAGGCTATCAAGTGTAGGATGGGTAGAACGTAAAATAATGAAAAACAAGCAAGTTTCCCGAGTGACGAAATGGGTCGAACGACATGGTTTCGGTCCATTGTTCTTGCTATTATGTTTTCCGTTTTCGCCATCTGCCATCATCAACGTTGTTGCAGGTTTTTCCAAGGTAAGTACGCAACAATTCATATTGGCTGTACTATTAGGAAAGACAGTGATGATTTTTTCCATAGCGTATGTGGGATCAAGCATAATGGAATTTGCCCAAAACCCAATGAAAACGATTGTCGTTTTAATAGGAATGTGTTTATTTTGGTTTTTAGGGAAATATGTCGAAGGAAGATTGCAACAGAAAGATATAAAGAAAGCATCTCCAAAAACAGACAATTAAAAACGGTAGGATGAGGCTTATATCTCTGGTAAAATAGAGATATAAGCCTTTTTATTGGTTACTGGTGAGGTTTTTAACGACACGAAAGCGAAAAAATCATCTTCGTTCGTGCACATAGAAAGGTTCTAAGGACACGAAAGCGTAGAAAGCGCCTTCGTTCGAGTGCATAGAAGTGTTCTAAGGACACGAAAGCATAGAAAGCATCCTCGTTCATGCACTTAGAAGTGTTCTAATGACACGAAAGCGTGAAAAGCACCATCGTTCATGCACTTAGAAGTGATCTAATGACACGAAAGCGTGGAAAGCACCTTCGTTCATGCACTTAGAAGTGTTCTAACGACACGAAAGCGCAGAAAGGATTTTTGTTCGTGCACATAGAAAGGTTCTAACGACACGAACAAACAAAAGTCATCTATAATCATGTCAATTGAGACATTAAAAACTATACAGCAGAGGAGGTAACCATATGGGGATTCGTTTTATCACTGGTCGTTCCGGTACGGATAAAAGTGATGTCGTAATTGAAGAAATAAGAGAAAAATTGTTGTCCAACCCGCATGGTGCACCGATCTATTATATTGTTCCTGACCAAATGACGTTTCAGCAGGAGCGTGCTTTATTTACAGCGGGAGGAATTGAGGGAAGCATCCGTGCTCAAGTGTCCAGTTTTTCACGACTTGCTTGGCGGATTTTGCAGGAAGTTGGTGGCGGAAAAAGACAATTTATCAGCTCCATCGGTATTCAAATGATGCTGAGGAAAATCATAGAGGAAAAGGATGGGGAGTGGCACACCTTCCAGAAAGCGGTCGAAAAACAAGGCTTCCTGCAGGATATGGAACGGATGATCACTGAATTTAAGAGGTATCAAGTGACTCCCGAATTGCTGCATCAGGAGATTGCTCAAATGGAGAAGTTTGTACATAAAGAACCGACTGAGGTGACTTTAGAAAAGAAACTTCGAGATCTTTTGTACATTTACGAACGTCTTACTGAAAAACTGGCACCTCATTATATTGATAGTGAAGACCAGCTTCAGTTGCTTGCTGAGAAAATCAATGCGTCCCGTCTGTTGGAAGGGGCAGAGATTTACTTGGATGGTTTTCATCAATTTACGCCAAATGAAATGGCAGTCGTTGAAGCGTTACTTAAAAAATGTAAGATGGTGACGGTTGTCCTGACGTTGGACGACCCTTATGAAGAGACTACGGAGCTTGATTTGTTCTATCAAACGAAGGAAACTTACCATCAACTGTTACAAACAGCGGAGGCAAATGATATCCCATTAGAGGAACGTATTGAGTTTAGTCCGGAACATGGGAGATTTAGAGACAGGCCTTATTTTGTCCATATGGAAAAATATTTCGATACGAGACCAGCACCTGCTTATGAAGGTAGTGTTCCAATAACAATTGCTGAAGCAGTGCATCCACGTGCGGAAGTGGAGGGAGCTGCTCAAGAAATACTTCGTTTAGTGCGCGAGGAAAATTATCGTTTCCGTGATTTTGCTCTATTTATGCGGGAAGCACCTGTGTACCATGATTTGATCGCCACAATTTTTGAGGATCACGGCATCCCCGTCTTCCTTGATGAGAAAAGGTCAATGTTGAATCATCCATTTATTGAATTTATCCGTTCCATTTTCGACGTGGTAGAAGGGAATTGGCGTTATGATGCGCTGTTTCGCGTATTGAAGACAGGATTCGTTCCAGCGTCTGACGAGGAATACCCACTGACAGCGGATGCGATAGATGAGCTGGAAAATTATATCCTCGAATATGGAATCCGTACGCGAGAACGGTGGTTTTCAGAGGAAGAGTGGATCTTCCAGCGTTTCCGTGGATTTGATGAAGCTCGGCAAACGGATAAAGAACTAGAAAAACAAAAGCGGATCAATCGCTACCGCAGACAAATTGTCGCTGCTTTGCAAGAATTTGATGAAGCAGTAAGAGCGGCAACCACTGTCCGGGAACGCTGTGAAATTTTGTATGCATTGTTTGAAAAAGTGAGAGCACCGGAAAAGCTGGAAAAATTACGGGATAGCGATGATGCGGCTGGAGAAATTGAAAAGGCACGTGAACAGGAGCAAGTGTGGGAAGGTGTAATCCAAATACTGGACGAACTGGTGGAAATAGCCGGTGACGAACATTTAAGTGTCGATGTCTTCCGAAATACGTTGGAAGCTGGATTGGAAACACTTGAATTTGCTCATGTACCACCCAGCTTGGATCATGTCATTGTGGGGACGATTGACCGCTCGCGGGTTGGTGGAGTGAAAGTCGCGTTTCTACTTGGTGTGAATGAAGGTACATGGCCAATGAAACCTGGAGGTGATGGTCTTATTAATGAAACGGAAAGGGGTCTCCTGGAGCAGCATGGGATTCGTCTGGCTGAAAGCAGTGTCCGCCAGTTGCTTGATGACCACTTTTACATGTATTTGGCCTTTACCGTGGCGAGGGACAGGTTGCATATCAGCTATACACTAAGTGATGAGGAAGGGAAGGGGAAGATGCCATCACAGCTTATTAAGCGGATGGAGGCTCTTTTCCCGGAAACTAGTGAACGTTTGTTACTTCAGGATCCAGATGAGCTCGTATCTGCAGACCGCTTCATTACGAATCCGGTGAAAACAAGAGCGGCGCTGACTGCCCAACTTGCTCGTTACCGTAGAGGTTATCCGGTAGAGGATATTTGGTGGTCTGTACTTAATTGGTATATAGAAAATGAACCGAAACATCAAACGACTTATACCATTCTACAAAGCCTCTATTACCAAAACAGACCAACGGACCTTTCGGAAGATACAATCAACGAATTGTATCCGAAACAAATTAAAGCGAGTGTCAGCAGGTTGGAAACCTATTATCGTTGTTCCTACCAACACTTTGCAAGATACAGTTTGAACTTGGAGGAGCGGCAGACGTATAAACTGGATGCACCGAATATCGGACAGTTATTCCATGAAGCTTTAAAAGTGATTACGGATTGGATCCGGCTTGAAGGCAGAGATTATAAAGAACTTACCGAAGAAGACTCCAATTACTTTGCAAATCGAGCAGTCGGAAAGCTGGCACCGATTTTACAGCATCAAATCCTGCATAGTTCGAACCGTTATAAATATATTCAGGAGAAGTTACAGCAGGTTATTGCGAGGGCGACATTTATCTTAAGTGAACAAGCAAGGAAAAGTAATTTTTCACCTGTAGGTCTTGAAGTTGCTTTTGGTGAAAATGCACCATTGAAACCATTGTCGATGCAGTTGCCGAATGGTTTTGAGCTTATTCTGCGCGGTCGGATTGACCGTGTCGATCAGGCGGTGGACGATTCGCAATTGTATTTGAGAATTATAGATTATAAATCTAGTTCAAAGGGCTTGAATTTAGTCGAGGTATACTATGGTCTTGCTTTGCAGATGTTGACGTATCTTGATGTTGTCCTGTCTCAAGCTGAGTCGTGGCTTGGCATGAAAGCAACCCCAGCAGGTGTGCTGTATTTCCATGTACACAATCCAATGATCAGTGAAGAACCTGATATGGAAGAAACTAAATTGGAAAAGGAACTATTCAAGAAATATAAAATGCAAGGTCTAGTGCTGGCTGATGAATCCGTCGTCCGAAATATGGATACTGCGCTATCCTCAGGTTATAGTGATATGCTGCCGTTGGCGATTTCAAAGAATGGTAGTTTCTACAAAACATCGAAAGTTGCATCTGAGGACACATTTCAGCAATTGCAAGAGTATATCCATGGGTTGATTGAAGAAGCAGGTATTGAAATCACGACCGGAAAAGTCAAGCTCAACCCTTACCAATATAAACAAGAAACAGCCTGTACGTATTGTCCTTTCCTATCAGTCTGTCAGTTTGATACAGGATTGGAAGAAAACAACTTCCACCGGTTGAAGCAGATGAGGGAAGAAGAAGTGCTGAAGAGAATCAGTGGAGAGGAGGAGCAATAATGGTACAGTGGACAAAAGAACAAGAGCAAGCAATCTATACATCAGGAACGAATATCCTCGTAGCTGCTGCAGCTGGTTCGGGAAAGACGGCAGTCCTTGTGGAACGGATCATCCAAAAGCTATTAAACAAGGAAAATCCAGTAGATATCGATGCTTTATTGGTCGTAACTTTCACGAATGCTGCTGCACAGGAAATGCGCAATCGGGTCGGACTTGCATTGGAAAAAGCATTGGAATCCGAACCGCATTCGATTCATTTGAAAAAGCAGCTTTCCTTACTGCAGCGCGCGTCGATTTCGACACTGCACTCCTTCTGTCTAGATGTAGTAAAACAATACGCTTATTTATTGGACATCGATCCAGGTTTTCGTATCGGTGATGGTATGGAGATGGATTTAATCAAACAAGATGTCCTTGATGATTTATTTGAAGAATGGTATGGCGACGAAACAGGAAAAGTAGAAGAATTTTTTGCGGTCGTCGATCGTTTCTCAAGTGACCGCAGTGATGTGGATGTGGAACAGCTTATCCTCGATCTTTATCATTTTTCCGTTCAAAACCCTCAGCCGGAACAGTGGCTCGATTCGTTAGCCGAGGCATATCAAATTCCGGAAGATTGGCAGGAAGAGGATTTAGAATTCCTGGATATCCTCAAATATGAAGTGAGAAATCAATTCACTGCTCTCCGTGAACAGATGGAGCAAGCAATGGAAATCGCTAGGGAAACTGATGGCCCATACGCTTATATTGAAACGATTGAGGCTGACTTGAAAGGATTATCCGAGGCTGAGGAACATATGGACTCATGGGATAACCTGACAGCTTATATGAGCGCTTATAAATTTGCTCGTCTTTCATCGAAGAAAATGGATTGTAATGAAGATAAGAAAGATGCGGTAAAAAAATTACGTGAAGTTTATAAAAACAACTTTAATAAAATCAAGGAAAATTGGCTCAGCAGAACCCTGGATCGACATATAGCGGATATGCGGGAACTCTACCCTGTCGTGAAGAAGCTTACAGAACTCGTAAAAGAGTTTAAAGATAGATTCACAAGTATTAAAAGGGAGAAGGCGCTCGTTGATTTTTCCGACTTAGAGCATTATTGTCTGGAGTTGTTATCGGATAACGAGGAAGCAGATGCTATAAAACCTTCTAGTGTGGCTAAACATTTCCAAGAAAAATTTGTAGAAGTTTTGGTTGATGAATATCAGGATACAAACCTCGTTCAGGAAACGATCATCCGTCTTGTCAGTAAACAAGAAGAGCCAGGAAATATCTTTATGGTGGGTGACGTGAAACAGAGTGTGTACCGTTTTCGACATGCGGAACCAGGATTGTTCTTGGAGAAATATAAACGGTTTGCTACAGAGGAAGATAGCGGAATCCGTATTGATCTTGCAAGTAATTTCCGCAGTCGGGAAGAAGTTTTGGCAGGGACGAACTATATATTCCGACAAGTTCTTGATGAAGCATTAGGTGAAATAAATTATGATCAAGCAGCTGAATTGATCTATGGTAATAAAAGTTATGATGATGCTCCAATCGATCAGCCTGAAGCAGAACTTTATTTAATCGATGGAGAGAAGGAAGAAGTGTCTGGATTTGTGACTAATGATGAGAACGGGGAGTCAGAAGATTTTCGTGACTTGGAAAAAGCTCAGATCGAAGCCCGCTCTTATGCAGATCAAATTAAGAACTGGATTGGAAAAGAAGGAAAGCCGTTCTTAGTGTTTGATAAAGAAACAGGTTCACAACGACCTGCACAATATCGTGATATCGTTATTTTACTCCGTTCGATGACACAGGCACCTGTTATTGTCGACGAGTTGAAAAAACAAGGAATCCCTGTATATGCAGAAGTATCACAAGGATACTTTGAAGCGATTGAAATAAAAATAATGATGAGCTTATTAAAAGTGATCGATAATCCACGTCAGGATATTCCATTGGCATCTGTCCTACGTTCTCCAATTGTCGGGTTGAATGAAGACGAGCTTGCGAATATTCGGATGGCCAATCGCCAAGCTTCGTATTATGAAGCACTCCAAGAATATGAAAAGGCGAATAACAATGAAACGACAGAAAAAATCAATTTCTTCCTTTCCCACTTGGAGCAATTCCGCCGGGCTTCGAGGGAAGGAGCGTTATCGGAACTGATCTGGGATATCTACCGTGAAACAGGGTATTATGACTTCGTCGGCGGAATGCCTGGTGGCAGACAGCGACAAGCGAACTTGCGGGCATTGTATGATCGGGCACGCGGTTATGAATCGACCAGTTTCCGAGGCCTATTCCGTTTCTTACGATTTATCGAACGGATGGAGGAACGTGGGGATGATTTAGGTGTCGCCCGTGCCCTTAGTGAGCAGGAAGATGTTGTCCGTATTATGACCATCCATAAAAGTAAAGGGCTGGAGTTCCCAATTGTCATTGTCGGTTCCATGGACAAGCAATTCAATTTGCGGGATTTGAGCCAAAAATACTTGCTCCATAAAGATTATGGATTTGCGACGAAATACATTGATCCAGTGAAACGTTTATCTTATACGACGCTTTACTACGAAGCAGTTAAAAGAAAAAAACTACGTGAACAGTTAGCCGAAGAAATGCGAGTGCTCTATGTAGCACTCACCCGTGCGAGGGAGAAGCTCGTCATGGTCGGTTATGTCAATTCCCTGGAAAAGAAACTGGAAAGCTGGGATCAAATGCTTGACCATCATGATTGGGTGTTGCCGGAACATTATCGAATCGATAAAAAGTCATATCTCGACTGGGTCGGCCCAGCACTCATTCGACATGAGCATAGTGAAGCATTAAGAAGCCGTGAACCTTCTGATCATTTATTGACGGAAATAAGGAAAGACGCTTCTAAATGGAAAGTGACGATTCTGCATGCTAGTGAATTGACTAATTTGGAATCGACGGACGAGGAAGAAAAAGAACTATTAAAAAAACATATCGAAAGCTGGGAGCCGGTTCCCCATGAAAAAGAGGGTCAACGGGAGGTTGTCGATGCCAGATTGAATTACCGCTACCCGGATGAAGAGGCGACGGTTACTAGGGCAAAACAGACGGTAACGGAAATTAAACGTCAGCGGGAAATGTTTGATGAATATAGCGGGGACCAATTAATAAAAGATTACAAACCCCCAATCGTGAAGCGGCCGAACTTCCTGCAAAAAGAGAAAAAATTGAGTGCTGCAGAAAAAGGGACAGCAATGCACACGGTTATGCAGCATTTGCCGCTCGATCGTCCGCTCTACGCTGATGAAATCGTCGAGCAGATCGACCGGCTTGTAGCAAGGGAAATTCTTATTGCTGAAGAAGCAGAAGAAATCAATATCGAAGCAATACAGCATTTCTATCAAACACCTCTTGCTGAATATATCATGACAGTCAAAGAAGTCTACCGGGAAGCTCCTTTCAGTCTGATGTTGGATGCAACAGAAGTTTATCCGTCGTTTGATCCGGAGAAAAATGAAAAGGTGTTGATTCAAGGGGTAATTGACTGTCTGATTCCTAAAGATGATGGCTGGATCATTTTGGACTATAAGACGGATATGATCAACGAACCGGTCAGTGATGCTTTGATTGAAAAGCTGAGAAAAAGATATGAAACGCAGCTTACGTTGTATCGTTCTGCTGTCGAGCGGATATGGAAACAGCCAGTTAAAGAAGCTTATTTATATTTCTTTGACAAACAACTTTTCATTGAAGTACCTGAGGTGTACAATAAAGACAAATAATATTAATTCTTCATAATAGAAGGTGGCTCATTCATATAACGATTGTGAAGAGCCACCTTTTTTGAAAGTAAATTTAAAAAGGGTGATTATTAAGTATGCACGGTCAACTCAAACCAACGTCTGATCAAAATCGTATAAACCATATTGATATGATCAGAGGTTTTGCAATTCTAGGCATCTTTATGGTGAATATCGGTGCTTTCTCTGCACCTTATTTTCTTCGTGGAGGTGCGGAGGAGGCTTGGAATTCACCATTAGACCAATTTACATTAGCATTTATTGATATCTTCTTCCAAGGCAGCTTTTATACGTTGTTTTCCATTTTATTTGGTTTTAGTTGGCAGCTGATGAAAGACAGACTGCAGCTCAAAGGGATGAAATATTCCAGTTTTCTGTTTCGCAGACAGGTTGTATTAATTGGATTTGGTCTCGTGCACGCTATCCTCATTTGGCATGGAGATATTTTATTTTCTTATGGCTTGATTGGATTATTGTTATTGCTTTTCCTTGAAGTTAAGGACCGGACACTTTTAATTTGGGCTGCAATCCTCTTTGGAGGCAGTGTTGGAATCATCACGTTACTTCTATATCCTGTAAGGCATTTGATGAATTGGACCGATCAAGAAGGAATTCGTGTGGCAATTCATAACTATTCCAGTGGTTCATTTCCGTTGATCTGGCAACAGAATTTACAAGATTGGTTGATGGCGAATTCAGGGATTACTTTTATTTTACTTTGCTTTATTCTATTGCCTTTATTCCTATTCGGAATGTATTTGGCAAGAAAGCGCTGGTTTCATAAACCAGAAGAATTTCAGAAGGTTTTATCACGTTTGTTGGTGATTACATTCATATTAAGTGTCATTTTGAAATTCGGACCTTATCTATTTGGTAATCCTTTATGGCTTACGTATGTGCAGGATAACTTCGGTGGCGCAGCTTCAGCCCTTTTCTACATGACTCTCATTACATTGGGAGCACAGACTGATATCGGAATGAAAATTTTCCGTCCGCTTCAATATGTAGGGAGAATGGCGTTGAGCAATTATATATTGCAATCCGTTGTTTGTTTTCTGCTTTTTTATGGTGTAGGTTTAGGGTTATATCATTCGGTTACTCCAGCTGTTTCTGTATTAATTGCACTGATTATCTTTGGACTGCAAATCATATTAAGTAAATGGTGGCTGCTTCGTTTTCGGTTCGGTCCATTGGAATGGGTATGGCGCAGTCTGAATTATAAGCAACGTCAAGCATTACGGAAGTGATGGAAAGGAGAGGCGTATATGAAAAGGCAGGAACTTGAACGGGAAGGAAAAGAGTGGGTAAAAGAAGGGATTATTTCCGAGGAACAATTGAATCGCATTTTAGCACGCAAGAAGGAAACTGGACCGAATTATATTATTATCCTTTTCGCAGTATTACTGACAGGTCTAGGATTTTTAACTTTCATTATGTCGGAATGGGCACGGCAAGCCCATCTATCTCGTGTCGTTATTTTACTTCTTGTCACGTTGTTCTTCTATATACTTGGCGATATCCTTCACCGGAAGAACAACACACTCTACGGGATAAGTTTTATCGTGCTAGGATATATTGTTTTCGGTTCCGGATTATTGCTCGTTATTGATATATATCAAGTGACGCTCTTTTCCGCTTGGCCGTTCATCATTTGGACTGCTGTTGGTCTCGTGCTTTTCTATCTTTATCAACACCCACTCCTATATTTCGTTCTGGTTGTCATCGGAACAATTGGTCAATTGTATAATGGATTGTCATTTTCTGACTTTAATTGGATTTTATTTGTAGTGATGTTTCTTGGAGCTGGATATTTTGCTTTCCGTGAAGAGTTGGGTTTGTATTATTATTTACTTGCTGCGAGCTTTGCTTTGCAGAGTATCGTACTTACCATGACTGTTTCTGAACATTATTATTGGTATCTGATTCCGATTCTTATACTTTATCTAGTGGGGGATGCATTAAGGAAGGAAGAAAATGCTGTTGTGATATCTTATGTCGCCCTCATTTCCATCTTTCTCTACGGCATGTATCAGACGTTGCTGTTGCAAGATGATTGGTACTCTCCACAAATCCCAAGTTTCGATACTAGCTTTTTTATTGTTTGGCTGTTTGTCTTTATTTTCGCGCTTTATGTTAAATGGCGTACTGAGCGCAAGGAGGAAATGGTTGATTTTGTGCTGTTTTTACCGATCGTTTTATTACCGCAAGCTCATTTATTCAGTATCATCGTGTTATTTGTTTTCTCGTTGGTTGGATATTTATCGGCTACAGAATACAGCTCCCACAGCGAATAATGCTTGGGACGGTTGCTTTCCTATTCAGCACTTTCAATGTCTATATCCAGTATGCCTGGGATGCACTCAATAAGTCGTTGTTTTTCTTTATCGGCGGAGTGCTTTTGTTCCTGATTAGTTTTATCTTTGAAAGACAACGGAGAAGGCTGAAAAAAGAGGGAAGTGACTTGAAATGAAACGATTGATTTTTATTTTCCTGCTAATCGTTCAAGCTGCTATTATTCTACTCGTTGCTTTCCAGTATGAATGGATAAAAGATAACGGTAAACCTATTTTTTTAGAAACTAAAACTCCAATAACTACGTATCATGCTAACAATGATGTTTACGTAGAATATGAAATCAATTATCTTCCAGCAGAAATTTGGGAAATCGATGAGGAACTCGATTATCAGGAGAAAGTCTTTGTTGTATTGGCTCCCGATGATACAGGAGTTCATCGGGCTGTCCGAGTGACAAAAGAGAGACCAGAGCTTCGTGCGGAAGAAGTATCACTGCCAGCAACCTATTCTTATGTTGATTCTATAAAGGATGAATATCGGGTAGACTACGGGATAGAAAAGATTTCTCAAGTCGATCCTGGCAAAGATAAGCATAGAAGATGGCTCATCACTTTAAAGGTCGCTCCTTGGGGACAAAAAGCTATAACGGAAGTGGCAGAATTATAGGCTCGGAAATTGTGTCTGTAGTTTGACATAGGTAATGTGAAATCCAGCTCCTAGTCTTAGTTATAAAATGAATTCTTTTTTGGAACATGGTATGATTGGTGTTGACAATCTTTAATGAAATTAAGGAGGAAACCTACATTATGCTGCACATGCATGTTACATCCTGGATTTTAGGAATAATTTTACTATTAGTGGCGTTTTTCCTTTATAAACAAGGAAATGAAAAAGGCGCAAAAATCGTCCATATGATTTTACGTTTAATGTACTTATTTATCATCTTCACTGGTGGTTATCTGCTGTTCGATGTTTATCTTGCGAACTTCCAAATGCCATTAGGAGCAGAAGCGATTACAAAAGGATTAGCTGGAATCTGGCTCATTGGTGCGATGGAAATGGTACTTACAAAAACGAAAAAAGGCAAACCAGCAACGTCCGCATGGGTTCAATTTGCAATTGCTTTTATTCTCGTACTTGTACTTGGATATATTCGTTTACCTTTATCATTCTAAGTTTGAAAAAGCTGTCTCTTTATTGTGGGGCGGCTTTTTTATTGGTTTACATATGAGTTTAAGTATTGGAATGCTCACGATGGACTGTCTCCGGAAAATCGAGATTGCATCGCACGCAAGAGTCCCTCGCGTGCAATTGTTGCTTTGGAATCGTGGGTGAATCGAACGCAAGGTTCTCTCACGTGCGATTGTCGCATTAGAATCGTGGGTGAATCGAACGCAAGGTTCTCTCACGTGTGATTGTTGCATAGAAATCGTGGGTGAATCGAACGCAAGGGTCCCTCACGTGCGATTGTTGCATAGAAATCGTGGGTGAATCGAACGCAAGGGTCCCTCACGTGCGATTGTTGCATAGAAATCGTGGTCGAATCGCACGCAAGGGTCCCTCACGTGTGATTGTCGCATTGAATTCATTGGTGAATCAAACGTAAGAGCCCAGCAAGTTCGGCTGCCACTTAAAAAGTCCCGCAAGCAGCTATCATTTTCAGTATCACCATGAAGTTATGAAGGTTTTTTAACAATTTTTGTATTTCAATTGACTAATAAATAATTTCGTTAATAATAGTACAGGACACGTAATAGAAATGATGGGGGAACAGTGATGAAGAAGAACATGATAATGAGTATTGCGGTATTATTTTCACTATTAATATATGGTCTACCAATAGAAGCTGCGGACAGACAGATTGAAGATGAAATCATCTATAAAGTCATGATCGACCGCTATAATAATGGTGATTTCTCTATCGATGAAGGAGTGGATGTGGATGATCCGCAAGCCTATCATGGTGGAGATATCGAAGGAATTAAAAAACGCCTCAATGAAAAAGCAGACCTTGGAGTAACGACGATTGCCCTTTCCCCGATAATGGCTAATTCGGAAAATGGTTTTCATGGATATTGGGTAGAAGATTTTACGGAAATGGAAGAACAGTTTGGTACAATAGAGGATCTTGATGAGCTTGTAGCAGAAGCGCATAAACTTGGTATGAAAGTCGTCATTGAATTCGTCACGAATTATGTTTCGCGCGATCATGAAATAGCACTGGAGCCAGAGTTTGCCGATTGGATCTTGACTGATGAAGTGAACGGTCCGGATTGGACAGAGAATGTGGTTCAATTAAACCAAGATAATCCAGAGGTACAGAAATTCTTGATTGATGCTGCTTCGTTTTGGCTAAAAGAAACGAATGTAGATGGATTAGTGCTTCACGCAGTTGACCAATCTTCTGTTGATTTTTTATCGAATATTACATCAGAACTTAAAAATAGTTATCCCGATCACTATTTGATAGGCGATGTTCTAAATCCCGAATCAGATGTTAGTGAAATTATGGAGAATACAGAACTGGATGCTGTTGATAATTATGCGTTAAGTAGAGGAATAGCGGAAGTGTTCAGCGAGGTCGACCAGTCGCCTGAGGAGATTTTAGAGCTCCATAAAGAATATGCTGAAGCGGGAAGTATACTGTTTGTAGATGATTTCTATTCTGAGCGTTTTACACAGAAGTTTTCCGAGAACGGCAGAAATTCGGTAACGACATGGACGCTGGCCTTAACTTATATGTACACCACACCTGGAACTCCGATGATAATACAAGGTTCTGAGGTAAGTATGTACGGTGAAACTGCCGAGGATTCTCAGCGGCTCGTCCCACACCATAGTGGAGAACCAGAGTTGAAAGAATTCCATGATCGAATCTCTTCTTTGCACGATGAATTCCCTGCATTACGCCACGGTGATTTTGAGTTAGTAGATTCAAGAGATTCGTTTGCTGTATTTAAGAGGACATATGAGGATGAAACATTGTATGTTGCTATCAATAACGGCAGTGAATCGAGCTATATAGATATAACGGATGTGGATTCTGATAAGATGTTAAGAGGTTATCTTGGAGATAATATCGCCCGTGAAAATGAAGAAGGAAACCACCGGATCGGAATACCTCGTGAATCCGTAGAAGTTTATGAAGTAGTCGACTATGAGGGCTTCAACTGGCTTCTGATTTCACTCGTCGGTGGAGTGATGATTGTTTTTGTTACTGGAATCATCTATCTGACCTTGAAGCAGAAGAGACGAGAAGCAAGCGAACAAACCAAATAATTTAAAGCGCTTGGTGCGAAATCCGCCAAGCGTTTTTATGTCCAGTAAGACGTGTTGGTTGAATGGCACTTAGTTAGGGATAGCAGTGGTTAATTTTCCTGAATGTCGAGAAGGGAATCAAATTCGGGAAGATATGATGTGTTTGTTTTCCCGAATGTTGAGAAGGCAATTCTGTTCGGGAAGATATAATGCGTTTGTTTTCTCGAATGTTGGCAAGCAACTCTTATTCAAGAAAATATCTATTGTTTATCATCCCGAAGCACGTGGGTAGTTGTAGTTTGGGAGAATAAACTTGTAAATTTTCTCGAAGTGAGGGCTTCGTATGTTTGAAATGGCCATTCTTGTGTAAAAGTGTTATAAAACAATTAAAAAGACGTCTTGTCTGATTTTAGAACAAAACGTCTTCAAATTTATTATTTATTTGGTTGGTTGGAGAAGAATAGGGAAAGGGTGCCTGGACCAACGTGTGCACCGATTACGGCTCCGACCATTTCAATGACAATATTTTCTTTAGCTACGCCAAATTTATCTTGAATCATGCTTGATAATTGTTCTGCTCTCTCTAAGTCATCTCCGTGGCTGATTCCGATGACTTGGTGTTGGAAGTCTTTTCCGCGTTCTTCCATCAGTTCAATCATACGACCAAGCACTTTCTTAGAACCGCGAATTTTTTCGATTGGAACGAGTCGTCCATCTTCCACGTTAAGTAGTGGTTTGATCTTCAGCAAGCCACCGACGAAGGCTGATGTTTTACTGACTCGGCCACCGCGGTATAAGTATTCTAAATCATCTACAGTGAAGAGATGCTCCATATGTTTTGCTTGATACTCGGCAGCT
This sequence comes from Oceanobacillus luteolus, assembly GCF_042678205.1. NCBI lineage: Bacteria > Bacillati > Bacillota > Bacilli > Caryophanales > Bacillaceae > Oceanobacillus > Oceanobacillus luteolus. The sequence continues at coordinate 21,786 of NZ_JBHUDE010000044.1, read as the reverse complement.
TCTATAATTTGTTCTACGCTAGCACCTGCTTTTGCCATTTTAGCAACATGCAAGACAACGAGACCATAACCGATGGAAGCACATTTGGAATCGACAATATAAAGAGGGGCATCTGGATAGTCTGACTTTACCATATCCTCCATAATTTTAGCGCTTTGGTAGGTTCCAGAAAGTTCCGAGGAAAAAGATACATAAACGAGTGGTTCGTTTTTTTCTGCACAAGCCATGAAATGCTTTTTAAAAGCCTCTGGAGCAGGTTGGGATGTTTTTGGTGCTTTCCCATTACGCATCGCATCGTAAATCGTTTTTGGATCAATTTCATTTACATCTGCATAAGCACGATCATCTAGATGAACATTTAATGGTATCATTTCAATGCCATATTCGTTATAATGGTCTTTTGACAAGTCAGATGCTGAATCTGCTAGGATTTTTACGTTCATGATTTCACTTCCATTCTAATTTGCTTACTTATTATAGTTTAAAGCTTGATTGTCATTTAGTCAAAAAGTATTTGAAAAGTTATGAATTTGTTATCAGGAGGACCAAATATGTTTATGATGGAAGCAAAAAGGATTATTATAGTAATCATCGGTGCTTTCTTAACTGCAGTATCGCTAAACTTCTTCCTCATTGCTGCTAACGTTTATGCTAGTGGTTTTGCAGGTGCGGCTCAGTTATTAGCAAGTGTTTTCCAAGATTTTATTGGAGTCAATATCGGAACAGGTCTGTTTCTACTCTTACTGAATATACCTGTATTTATTCTGGGATGGTTTAAAGTTGGCAAGGGATTTACCATTTACAGTGCTATTTCTGTTGTTTGTGCTACGATTTTTCTTGAGATTATGCCAGTAATTGCTTTATCGAATGATATTATCCTGAATGCGGTATTCGGTGGGGTAATTGGAGGAATCGGTGTCGGTATTTCTCTGAAAATCGGTGCTTCAACAGGGGGAATGGACATTGTTGCTATGGTCCTTTCCCGTTTGAATGATAAACCGGTTGGCAGATATTTCTTATCTCTTAATGCGGTGATCATTGTATTGGCAGGTGTTCTTTACGAACCTGAAAACTCTCTTTATACACTTGTTGCTCTCTATGTCACGACAAGAATCATTGATGCAATCCATACTCGTCATGTGAAACTGACAGCGATGATCATAACCCAGAAAGCTGAAGAGATGCAGCAAGCGATCCACAGTAAATTTATTCGCGGCATCACGATTCTTCCAGCCCAGGGTGCATATACGAAAACAGAGAAGAAAATGTTATATCTTGTACTTACCCGTTATGAACTATACGATCTTGAGAAAATTATCCATGAAGTAGACGAACAAGCGTTCACAAATGTCGTTGAAACGACTGCGGTATATGGACAATTTAGAAAGGATTAGATGGAATGAAGAAGAGTTATTTATTAGCTATTTTACTCATTATTTTCCTCGCAGGATGCGGGAGTGATCCCGAGCCTGCGGAAGAATCGGACACAGAAGAAACAAGCTCATTGTTGTTCCGTAATTTAGATTTACAACAGGAGGAAAACACGTTTGTGTTATCTGGTGAGGTCACTTCAGACGAGCAAGTGTTTTATTATCGTTTAGAGCAAGGTGAAGAGGAGCTTCAGGAAGAGGCTGTTTACGAACTCGAAGCTGAAGCAGCAGGAACGTGGGAAAGTTTTGAAATAACTGGAGAAATTCCAGCTTCCGCATCTGAAGCAGAAGCTAGTCCAATTTTGACTCTTTATGGCAAGGCAGAGGATGGGGAGACGATTCATCCGAATTATATTCCAATTGATATGGAAAATTAGAAAACAAAAAGAATCATCCACAAATCAGGATGATTCTTTTTTTATTCCCACTCCGAACTCGTGAAGCAGTTCTTGTGGATATGTATTAGTAGCCTTTCTTTTCCAATAGTTCAATTACGTTAGGTGATAGTTGCTCCCACTCGACGTCGAACTTTTTATTTACTGTTACAAAATTTTGATAGCCGAAAACGTTATCGACTCCTTCAAGTTTCATCAATTCATTTAAAATTTCATGTTCACTCGTATCTCCTGGCATAAGGGAGAAGCTTTTCGTACCTTCAAAAATCAGCTTATCCGATGTAAATTTCATTGCGTTTGGGTTTGGGGTCCCTTCCATACGAATTGCCATTTCACACACTCCTTTTTGAATCATACTTACTAATATAGTAGCAGATATATAGGAAATTAAAAAGTAAAGCGAATGAAGTCAAGTCGGGCCTGCTTAAGGGGGATGAAACGCTTGAAAATGTAAGCAATGAAACTATTGATTCAGCAGTAAAAACAAACGGATTCACCTTTATCGAGTGAATCCGTTACGTATTAAAGCTGCTGATTATTTTTTAATTTACTCTCAAGTTGTTCAAGTTCTTGTTTTTCCTCTGGCGTCGCTTCTTGATAAGCTGCTTGAATGGCATGCTGTACAGCTTCACGGTCTGTATCTGATGCTTGCTGTCCCATGTTCATCATTTCCATTACACGTTGTCTTGCTTGTTGAAAAAGTGATTGTTGTTGGTCCATTTAAAATCCTCCTCGAGTATGTTCATCAACTTCTGCTTTCTTACGAGCCTTATCAGTAAAGGCTTTGTTGGATGCTACAGCATTTTCTTTTACTAATTCACTGTTTCCCTTTTTCTTCTTTTTGTTCAGGTAAGTCAGCCTCCTTATCATCAAATATTGAAAACACAAAAAGGGAACGTTCCACACGCTCCCTTTTAGTATGAACACTTCTAACCTTGCTATGCATGAATATATCAGCTTGGTGTGTTCGTTTTTATTTTCAGGTATTCTTCTAAAAAGACGCCGATACCGTCTTGTTCATTTGTTTTTGTCACATGTTTGGCGACGGATTTCAGTTCCTCAATAGCGTTGCCCATCGCTACGCCGACTCCAGCGTACTCGATCATTTCCAGATCATTATCTTCATCTCCGAATGCGATGATGCGGTCTTGTGGAATGTCGAAGTAGTGGGCGATTTTTTGAAGTCCTACTGCTTTGTTCATTCCTTTTTTGATGATCTCAATCACGTTCCAAGGAGCACCCCATTTACGATGCTCAATTACTTCAGCATGATACTCATCGAGGTGGTTACGGAGTTTATCGACTTGATTCTCTTCTGGATAGACGAGGACCGAGGTCGGGTCTACTTCAAGCTTCTGCTTTAGGTTCCCGATCACATAAGCAGGCTCATTTTCCAATTCATCGAAGAAACTCAGGAGTTTACTGTCATAGGAATCGAGATAGACGTCATCCATCACTTCAGCGAGAATATTATTAACACCGAGGTCATAACATGCATCAATAATTTTATGGGCAGTTCGAATTGGCATTGGACTATGTAATGCATCCCATTTGCTGTCTTGAGGATGGTGGATCAATGCTCCATTGAAGTTGACCATCGGAGTATCCAATTCGAGCTCATTGTAGTAATTGATGCTGGCCCGGTGTGGTCTTCCGGTTGAAATAACCAAAAGATGTCCTTCTTCTTTTGCCCGAAAAAGTACTTGTTTCGTGTGCTCACTGATCTTTTTATCATCTGTAAGTAATGTCCCATCTAGGTCTAATGCAATCATATGTTTTTTCATCTTTTTTCATTCACCTCATTTGTAATAACTAGTCTATAAGGGATTGAGGCGAATGTAAAGTAAATTAAAATTAAAATGAGCATTGACGTTTATACTGGAAGGTGGTTAGAAATACAGGTAACATTAGAATGAGAGGTGAAGTGGATGATTGGAATTATTAAAGAGAAGTTTGAAAATATACCGAGTTTAGTTGTAGTAGATAGCAATAAACAGAGAGAAGCACTGCCAACCGTCATCTTTTTCCATGGATTTACAAGTGCGAAAGAGCATAATCTAACTATAGCCTTTTTATTAGCGGAAAAAGGATATCGTGTTGTGCTTCCAGATAGTGAGCTTCATGGAGATAGGGAGCAGGAAACAACGGAACTTAAGAGGCAAATTTCCTTCTGGGATATTGTGCTGAATAATGTAAAGGAACTCGAGATAATAAAACAAATCTTAGATGATGAAAATTTAATCTTAGATGGAAGAATTGGTGTAGCGGGGACGAGTATGGGCGGAATCACTACCTCCGCGGCACTCTCACAATATGAGTGGATCAAATCGGCTGTTATTTTAATGGGTTCACCAAGAATTACAACTTTTGCCAAGACACTTGTTGAAAGCTTTAAGAAAGAAGGGGACTTGCCGATTACGGATGAGCAAATCGCCGCTCTGTATAACCAGCTGGAGACCTGTGATTTATCGTTACAGCCGGAAAAATTGAACGAGAGGCCGCTTTTATTCTGGCATGGACAACAAGATGCCGTCGTTCCATTCGACCACTCTTATACGTTTTATGATGAAGTGAAGCAGGATTATTCGAATCCGGAAGCTATCCAGTTTATCAAAGAACAAAATGCCGGACATAAAGTAAGCAGAAATGCTGTTTTGGAACTTGTAAAATGGTTCGAAAAATATTTGTAACAGAGTGGACAATTTAATTACTTAAATTTTTCATGCAAATATGGTTTAATTAATACAAGAAGGATAAAGGAGGTAGGAAACATGGATGAAGCAACAAAAGAGTATCTGATGGGTGCACTCGAGAACGTAATTGACCCTGAATTAGGCATAGATATCGTCAACCTCGGCTTAGTATATGATGTAGATCTTGATGAGAATGGTGTATGTACGGTTACAATGACATTGACTGCAATGGGTTGTCCATTGGCAGGGCATATTGAACAAGATATTAAATATGCACTTGGTGACCTTCCAGAAGTAAAGGAAACCGTAACAAATATCGTATGGAACCCACCTTGGGATAAAGACAAAATGTCCCGCTATGCGAAAATTGCATTGGGAATTCCTGATTGATTCAAACACATATAGTCATAAAATAAAAGCAACAGCTAACGAGAAATTCGCAGCTGCTGCTTTTTATTTTTTATAAGAAAATGATAACCAGTAAACCGACAACGACACAATAATAAGAGAAATACTTCAAGTTTCCGCGTGCCATGATGCCCATAAACCATTTTAGTGCGAAGTAGGTCGCAACAAATGCGGTAATAAATGCAATGGTGTTTGGAATCCATAGTGCTTGGAAATCTGGACTTGTTACGAGATCTGGTACCTCGAGAATTGTCGTACCTAGACTGACAGGAATATATAATAGAAATGCAAAACGTAATGCGGTATCCTGTTTCATTCCAACCATCATGGCGGCGACAATACTAGCTCCAGAACGGCTGATACCAGGAGTGACTGCGACAGCTTGTGCTAGTCCAACAATAACGGCGTCTTTCATTGTTAAATCACCGTCTTGCTTTCTCCCCCGCAAGTTACGAATCATCCAAATGGCTGCAGCTGTTATTAAGAGCGTAATACCGATGACTTCCGTTCGGCTTAGTAAATCCCCAAGATAGTCACCAAACAGAACTCCAACGACCCCTACTGGAATCGTTGCGATAATTAGATAAATGACAAATTGAAAGTCGCTTCGTGCCGCTTCATCCTTTTTGAAGAGAAAAAGCAATGTATTTTTAATTAAACGTATAATATCTTCCTTATAGATTAAAAGTACAGCCAATAGTGATGCAAAGTTCACAAAAATTTCAAAGGAAAGTCCTTTTGCTTTAATCCCGAATAATTCTCTGAATATGACCAGATGTCCACTAGAAGATATCGGAATAGGTTCAGTGACTCCTTGAACTAGTCCAAGGATAAAATATTGAATGATTAAGATAAGATCTTGAATATAATCCATTGTTTTTCGCTCCTTTTTTCACGCAGTCAACCCCCTCTAGACAAGTTCCAATTTTCAACTAGGTGAATAGTCTAGTTGATGAGGAGGGGTGATTTGTGTGACGATGAATAGTGATACTATGAAAATGTATGAACAATGTAAAAAACATATGCATTCTTATGTTCTTGTTGAAACGGTAGATGGGCTGAGTGTAGACGGGATATTAACCGGTTTAGACGATGAATATGTATACATGGCCGTCCCAAATGATGCTTACCCGGGTGATATGAATTCGATGCAAGGCATGAGCCATTATGATAGACAGTTCGGTTGCCCATTCTACGGTCCTTTTGGCTATGGGCCAGGCTTCTATGGGTACGGACCATTCGGGGTACCTAGGTTCCGCAGACTGATTCTACCTCTTGCTGCCTTAACGGCCCTGACTTTATTACCCTGGTATTAACACGAAATAACAAACCCTTGCCAATTCCTTGAAGGCAAGGGTTTGTTAAATGGTTAGTTTTCTTTTTGTTTGAGAGCGACTTCACCTAGTAAAAATACGATTACCATAAAGAATGCCGCTAAAATAACTACCTCTGAAATTACGAATGGTTCTCCAGCCATACTAGTCAGTACGTACGAAACCGCTGCGCTAATAAGCAGTGACCAAATGATTGTCATAATGTATCGCATATTTGGCACCTCACATTTCTATGAATTTCATATGTATTAGTTATCTTTATAAAAATTATGTCCTTATACAGTTTAACAAATAAGGAATAAAAATAAAAGCTTTAATTTGAACATATATTAAAGTAGGGAGGAGATGACTATGCAAGCCCTAGTGTTGAATATTACAGATTGGATCAGCTACCATATTGCCGATCGGTTATTAAGTGAAGGTTATGAAGTGAATGCAGTGAAAAGTAATAATAATAATGAACATCTTGTTGACTTTTTTCCCCGTAACAGTAATTTTGAATTAGTGGAAGAGCCGTTGCAAACATCTTATCCTTTAGTTATTTGTGTCGGCCCTCTACCACAGTTTGCAAAAAAGCTGGAATGTAAAAGGATTTTTCTGATCAATAGTGATTCTATAAATTTAGATCACGCAATTTCTATTCAGGCTCCTTACTTATTTGGAGAATGGATGCCGCTGTCAGATGATGATTTACTCCAGAATGAAAATCAAATTACATTTTCTGCTTCTGAATATGAGAAAGAAGGCCTGTATATTGCTGATTTTCTCGAAGTTTTTATGGAATGGGTAGAAAAAGGGCCTCCTAACTCAGAAATTTATGTGAAATCTAAAAGAAATGGAGAAAATACAGGTAAAAAACTTGAAAAAACTTTCCTCGTCGATGAAAATGTTCCTATAGAAGAAAATTTGAAGCAAGTCATTTCACATTATCAACAGTTTAAAGATTTATATCAATCATCATAATAAACGTTGGATAGGAGGGGCAGTATTGAAAAAGTATGGAATATATTCATTAATTATGATTCTTATAATACTGCCTGGCTGCAGCTACTTTGAGGGGAGCAATCTGCAAAATGTCGGTATGATCTTTGAATCCTCAATTGACGACAATTCTTGGAACGAAAAGGGTTATCAAGGGCTGCTGGAAATAGAAAAAGAGTTTAAGACAGATGTCTTCTATAAGGAAAATATCCGCAGTGAAAACGAAGTCGCCCGGACAGTAGACGAATTCGTAAAAAAGGGTGTCAATCTTGTCATTGGCCATGGAAATATCTATGGCAGTCATTTTGTCGAGCTGACAAAAACATATCCAGAAATCCATTTTATTTATATGAATGGCGAGATTTATAATTCGAATGTTACGAGTTTAAATTTTAATTCCCATGCGATGGGCTTCTTCGGTGGTATGATTGCTGGTGAAATGTCCGAGACAGATCAGATAGGTGTAATAGCTGTCTACTCTTGGCAACCGGAACTGGAAGGTTTTTATGAAGGTGTGAAGTATGAAAATCCAAATGCAGATATTTATATTGATTTTGTTAATGATTGGGATGATAAAGAGCGGGCTTTATCCATTTACGAAGAGTTTGAACAAGCAGGCATCGATATTATCTTTCCGATAGGTAATGCGTATAATGAGGCAGTGATTCAAGCTGCTGCTGAAGATGGTATATATTCTTTAGGATACATTAACGACCAGAATGACATTGCTCCTGATTTTGTGTTGACTAGTCTGATTCAGCACGTAGATAAGGTATATGTAAAAGCAGCCCGAGATTTTAATGATGAGGAATTAGTTGGCGGTATCCGCTACTATGATTTCCATAATGATTATATTACGTTAGGTGATCTCAATGAAGCTATTCCCGAGAGCTTTGTAGACGAACTACTTAAAGGTGTTGAAATATATAAAGAATCGAATCTTCTTCCGAATGAAAAGTGAGGGGAAAATATTCTCCTCTTGTCAGAAGGAGATTTTTGCTATAAAATTAGTACCAAGTCATAATGATTAGTCATATACTTTGATTCTAGTTTAATATAAAAGCAGAGTTAAACCTCGAAGGAAAGATGAAGGAGATGTTAAGATGAATGTGGGTATCTTAGGCACCGGCCATTACGTACCAACAAAATTAGTCACAAACAAAGATATGGAAAAATTGGTTGATACGACAGATGAATGGATCCGCACGCGTACAGGGATCGAGGAACGCAGATTTGCCGAGGATGATATTGATACTTCCGATATGTCCTACCATGCAGCATTAGGCGCTCTTGAAGAAGCAAATGTTTCTCCGGAAGAGATTGACTTAATTCTTGTAGCGACTGTCACACCTGATACACCTTTTCCATCGGTTGCATGTAAAATCCAAGATCGATTAGGTGCGACTAATGCAGCTGCATTAGACGTGGGTGCTGCTTGTGCTGGATTTATTTATGGGTTAGTGACTGCGGAACAATTCGTAAAAGCTGGCGCATACAAAAAAGTTCTTGTAGTAGGAGCGGATAAACTTTCAAAAATCATTAATTGGGAAGACCGTTCTACTTGTGTTCTTTTAGGTGATGGTGCCGGTGCAGTAGTCGTAGGTGAAGTAGGAGAAGGCAAAGGGATGCTCTCCTTTGAATTAGGTTCCAAAGGAGCTGGCGGAAAAGACCTTTTCCAAAATAAAGAAGGATACATGGAAATGAACGGACGTGAAGTATTTAAATTCGCGGTTCGACAAATGCCTGAATCCACTGTGAATGTAGTAGAAAAAATCGGTTTGGATAAACAAGATGTGGATTATCTTGTACCACACCAAGCAAATATTCGGATTATGGATGCAGCGAGAGAACGTCTCGGCATTTCTCCAGAGAAAATGGCGACAACAATTACGAAATATGGTAATAATTCCTCTGCATCTATACCTATGGCTTTATCCGAGTCAGTTAAGAATGGTAAAATCAAAGATAATGATTTAGTCGTATTAGTTGGATTTGGCGGCGGGTTAGCTTGGGGATCTACGGCTATCCGTTGGGGAGTCTGACATATTTCAGAAAGGAGTCAGAATGATGGCTGAAAGAAGAGTTGTTATAACCGGCTTAGGTACGGTGACGCCAGTCGGAAATGATGTAGCATCAATGTGGGAAAATATATTAAATGGAAAATCTGGTATCGACATCGCTACTAGAGTAGATGTAGAACAATATCCTGCAAAAGTTGCAGCAGAAGTTAAAGGTTTTGAAGCTGAAAAGTATATTGATAAAAAAGATATCCGTCGCATGGATTTATTTACCCAATATGCGGTAGCTGCGGCGAAAATGGCTGTGGAGGACGCGAAGCTTGTCATTGATGATAGCAATGCGACCCGTGTTGGAGTTTGGATCGGTTCAGGAATCGGCGGCATGCAAACTTGGGAGGATCAGCATCGTAAGTTACTAGAAAAAGGTCCTCGTCGTGTCAGTCCATTTTTTGTTCCGATGATGATTCCGGATATGGCTGCTGGACAAGTTTCGATTCAATTAGGCGCTAAAGGAATCAATTCATGTACAGTTACAGCCTGTGCTTCAGGAGCAAGTTCAATTGGTGATGCGTTCAAGTCCGTTCAGCGCGGGGACGTGGATTATATTATTGCAGGTGGAACAGAAGCACCTATTTCCAATATGGCGTTTGCTGGTTTCTCTTCCGCTAAAGCATTATCCACTAATCCTGATCCGAAAACCGCTAGTCGCCCATTTGATAAAAACCGTGATGGATTCGTCATGGGTGAAGGTTCAGGTATCATCATTATGGAAACACTTGAATCAGCACTGGAACGTGGTGCTAAAATCTATGGAGAAATTGTTGGTTATGGTGCAACTGGAGATGCGTATCATATTACCGCTCCAGCTGAAAATGGAGAAGGTGCAGCGCGAGCAATGAAAGCTGCGCTTGATGATGCTGGAATTTCACCAAATGATGTCGATTATATTAATGCCCATGGAACAAGCACTGATTTAAATGATAAATATGAAACGGCAGCAATTAAATCGGTATTTGGTGACCATGCATATAAACTATCTGTATCTTCCACGAAATCAATGACAGGTCATTTGCTTGGAGCTGCAGGTGGAGTGGAATCCGTCATTTCATTGAAAGCAATTGAGGAAGGCATTGTTCCACCGACCATCAACTATGAAACACCAGACGAAGATTGTGATCTTGATTATATTCCTAACGAAGCACGCCAACAAGATGTGAATGTTGTGGTAAGTAATTCATTAGGTTTTGGTGGTCATAATGTGTCACTTGTATTTAAAAAATATAATGGTTAAAAGTATTAGAAGCTGACTCGTAATGAGTTGGCTTCTTTTTTTGATATAAGGAATTCAATAAAAATTTCCGTATAAGATAAATAGGCATGAATGACTGCTTCCATCTTTGTACCTGCATGAAACTACTTGGACAAGCATAGGATGTAACAATAAGTAGACAATTACTAGAGTAGTGGCAGGTGTGAGTGATGTTTTATATATTCTGGTTTTTGATAGGGTTCGGTTTGACCGTAACAGGTGGAGTAACGATAATCGCATATATGAATTTTCTTCCTGCCGGTATTACTTGGGTTGAATATTTCAGTTTCATATCCACCAGGATAGAATGTTATTTTTTCTTCATCGGAATATTGATTATGTTGGTTGTATTATACTGCTACCCAAATAACTCGTAAGCCATTCACATCGAATAAGAATAATTTCATTCTTTATTGGTCATAATGATTCTAGATTAATTTTCCAAAGAGGTGAGGGTGGAATGCTATATTTACATGATGTTTGGGTAAATTGGTTTGAAAGTGAAGAGAATGGCTATCAAGTCGCCCGCTACCACGAATGGCGCAAAGAAGACCATATTGAACTATTAGATCAAACACCGTTGTTATACATAAATGAAGGTCTATTTGAGTACATTGAGAATGATTTGCAGGAAATACCAGAGAGCTTGTTAGATACGATCTACAAACGTTCTTATAGTCGAAAAGGACAAAATCGCAATGTCATTGAATATGCTTGTGTGGTGACAAACGGTATTGAAGCGTTGGCATTTGATACAATCGGTTACACAATACCAGTACGAAAAAGCCGCCTGATCCCAAGGCAGGAGCAGCTGATTTATGACATGATCAAATCTGCGAAACCGCAAAACTTTGGATTTAAAGCGAAGCATTACAAGAAGGAGTATCATATTTTATCAATGTCTCCGGAGCAAGTATTTGGGCTTACAAGGCGCGAGCGAGAAATCAAACATATTCTTATGATTGCTTTGGATCAACTGAAGACTTCCGGTAACTTGGAAGAATTGCGGTACTGGTTGACTGAATGGGACCCGAAACTTTATCCGGCTATCAAGTATTTGGATGCAGACCAAGTGTGGGAAAAATTATATGAAGGCATCCGATTAGGCTTCAATGAAAATCACGAAGAATTTTGTGCAAAAATAGTCCGTGGACAACCCTTTTTAGAAAAGTTATGGGATGCTGAAAAGGATTATGCAAAAGATACAACTCAATCGTAAATGAAATAAAAAAACCAGTTCATCAGAGGTGATATGCTCCCCCCTAAAGTAGACACTTAAAAAAACAAAACTACTTTAGGGGGTTTTTCTATGCGTTCTAATAGTAAGCATACTGTAGATGAACTTGAAAGATATATTCAAATGTATCTTGATGAAGGTCTGAGTTATCGGGTGTTAAGTGAAGTGAAAGGCCTTTTGTTAAGCGAATCGACCTTTCATGACAAAGTACTAAGATACCAAGAACATGGTCTGACAGGTATTCAAACGAAGAGGAGAAATAATCATTATAGTAAAGAGTTTAAGAACTCAGTCGTTAGAGAGTACATGGAAGAAGGTACTCCCTTCGTTCAATTAGCTCGTAAATATAACATACCAGCTCATCAAACTGTGAAGAAATGGATCATCAAGTATACTAAGGGGGAAGGATTAAAAACTTATTCTCCAAAACCCGAGGTGTATATGATGGAAAGTAGAAAAACAACGCTTGAGGAAAAAGTTGAGATTGTCAAAGCCTGTTTAGCCAATAACTTATCGTATAAAGACACAGCTGAAAAATATCAAGTTTCTTATAACAATGTTTACTCATGGGTTCAAAAGTACAAAACGCATGGTCCTGACGGACTGGTAGATGGACGAGGTCGCGGAAAGCCAAACGAGATCCAAACCGATGAAGAAAAGTTACGAACAGAAATTGCGGCATTAAAAGCTCGAAATGAGTACCTTGAAACAGAGAATGCTGCGTTAAAAAAATTAGAAGAAGTGGAAAGAGAGTTGATATTACGCAAACGCGGTATGAGGCCGAGTACCAAACGATCAAAAAGCTCGAAAAAAAGGGATTCAAAATAACCATACTATGCAAAGCATTAGGTGTGAGTCGCTCGGGTTATTATAAATGGGTCAAACGAAAACCAACGAAAACAGAGAAGCGCTTAAAATACTTGATTAGCTGCATTCAAAAAGTATATGACGAACATAAAGGAATTTATGGTTATCGTCGCATCACGATTTATCTCAATCATTATCTTCACGCACAAGTGAACCATTAATGTGTTTACCGTTTGATGAGATTATTAGAGTTAAAAGCCGTTATCCGCCGGAAACGTTATAACTATAAATCACATAAACCGCAACATGTAGCTGAAAATGTCCTAAATAGAGAATTCCAAGCAGACTATAACGCAATGGAAGTCCTATTATCAGATATCACTGAATTTAAGTTCGGAGGTCATTCAAAGGCTTATTTAAGTGCCGTCTTAGATTACGGTGAAAATAAAATTGTAGCCTACAAATTATCCCGACATAATAACAATGCATTAGTTCGTGATACAGTCACTCAGATTAAAAATACTATTATTCCAACAAATACATTATTCCATAGTGATCGTGGTTTTCAATACACGTCACATGGATTTAGAAACTTTGTGAAAGAGCACAAAATTAATCAAAGTATGTCACGTGTTGGTAAATGTATTGATAACGGTCCAATGGAGAATTTTTGGGGAATCATCAAAGAAGAAATGTATCGATTAACTACGTATAACACATTTGAAGAATTAGAGAAAGATATTAAGACGTTTATTGAATTCTATAACACAAAACGTATAACGTTAAAGATGGGTTTACATATTCCATCATAAGAAAAGCCATGCATGAAAATCATACATGGCACAAAATACTTTGTTTATTTACCTGTCTACTTGACAGGGGGCAGTTCAAGGGATGAACTGGTTTTTATATTATTTTCTGACCCGGCCTAATCCCATTGCTTTTTTCGCTTTTGCAACAGTTTTATTAGCGACTTTGGATGCATTCTCAGCACCTTCATCGAGAATCGTATCCAGCTCTGGTGAATCGATTAATTCATTATATCTTTCTTGAATTGGCTGTAGCAGATTAACTACTGCATCCGCTACGCCCTGTTTAAAGTCGCCATAGCCTTTACCTTCGTATTTTTTCTCCAACTCTTCAATAGACTCCCCAGTACAGCTGGAGTAAATCGTTAATAAGTTTGAAATTCCAGGTTTGTTTTCTTTATCGTACTTAACAATACCTTCAGAGTCAGTCACTGCACTCTTGATTTTTTTAATGATTTTTTTCGGTTCATCAAGCATAGAGATGAACCCTTTTTCATTTTTATCGGATTTACTCATTTTTTTCGTTGGTTCTTGAAGTGACATGATACGTGCTCCAACTTCAGGTATCCGAATATCAGGAACCGTAAAAATATCGTTGAAGCGATTATTGAAGCGTTGTGCCAAATCACGGGTAAGTTCCAAATGCTGTTTCTGATCATCACCTACTGGTACAAGATTCGCTTGATAAAGCAGAATATCCGCCGCCATTAAAGCAGGGTAAGTGAACAATGCAGATGATACCGCTTCTTTACCTTCTGATTTATCTTTATATTGGGTCATGCGCTCCAATTCCCCAACATAACTGAGTGATTGAAGCATCCATCCTAATTGCGTGTGAGCAGGAACCTCCGATTGAATAAACAATGTCGCTTTATTTGGGTCAAGGCCGGAAGCTAGATAGAGAGCTGCCAAAGAACGGATATTTTTTCTTAATTCCAGTCGATCTTGAGGAACGGTGATCGCATGCTCATCAACGATACAAAAATAACATTGATATTCCTCTTGCAGCTCCACGAATTGTCTGATCGCGCCTAGATAATTTCCTAGTGTCAACGTACCACTAGGTTGAATCCCTGAAAAGATTGTTTGCATACTGTACACTCCTTTAATTTTTCCCATTAAAAAAAGCCCACTCATTCCCTAATCTGAAGGGACGAATGAACCGCGGTGCCACCCTTATTACTCTGTGTTTGCACACAGAATCACTTTAATCTCCAATAAGCTCAGAAGCCCAATTCCAATCCACCTTGATGCTTGTTTCCACCAACCACAAGCTCTCTACCAAATCAGCGGGCAATTGTACTCTATCTTCGTCATTGCTCGAGTTATTTTGTTGAGTTTATTATATAGAGTTTTTGGGGGGAATGCAAGGGGATGGGGGCCTGTATTGAATTGACAAGAGAATAGGTCTCTCTTGTCACGAAGAAGATCTATTTATGTGTAGAACCGACAATAGACCTGTTCTCTTGTCATGAAGGACGTCTGTTAATGTGAAGAACCGACAATAGAGCTGCTCTCTTGTCATGAAGGGCGTCTGTTAATGTGAAGAACCGACAATAGAGCTGCTCTCTTGTCATGAAGGGCGTCTGTTAATGTGAAGAACCGACAATAGAGCTGCTCTCTTGTCATGAAGGGCGTCTGTTAATGTGAAGAACCGACAATAGAGCCGCTCTCATGTCACGAATGGGGTTAGTTTTCGTGAAGAATAGACAATAGAGCCGCTCTATTGTCAGGAATGAATTCAGTTTTCATGAAGAACCGACAATAGAGCCGCTCTCATGTCATGAAAGAGTTCAGTTTTTAAGAAGGACTGACGATATAGCCATTCTCTTGTACGGAATGCTATGTGTCTTGATAAGAAAACTTATAGTAAGTCACTTCTCTCGTCATAAACCATTACATTTAAAAATAGCCCTGCGTAATGCGCGCTAGGGCTAATGAATAAATGCTGGATATCTAGTATTTACTCAAAGTACGTCCACCTATTTACTCCAACAGCTTTAAAGTGCTTTGACAAAATTCGGTGTACTGTTCTTTTTGAAAAAACTCCTCCACACCAATCATAAATCTCCCCTGTAGTCACTCTCCTCTCCGGAAACAGCAACCGGAATTCCTTCACGGAGCGCAGCACGGCATTTGTAGGAGACTCCTTATGGCCACAGGATTCGCAGATACAGCTTCTTTTAACTGAATTAACTGCGCCCCTTCCACAAGTTGGACAGACGATTCCCTTTTTTAATTCTTCGTATGCATAATGTGGTTTATCAAATGGGTATTCTGTTTTTCTTAGGTCCAATAACTTAGCAGCAAGCCTTCTCATATTTGATGTTATGCTCGTAGACTGGTTGCTTACAAATTCCAGGTGTCGGTGGATCTGATTTGGAAAAATAACGGGAATATCAAGTGGTGCCTGATAGAGAGTGAATGCGGGATTTACAAAAATTACAGAAGCATCAATTGGAGTGTTATATCCGAGACTGAGGAGAACTTGGCGCAGAAGAGATTCTGCTCTACTTAATTGGTGCAGGGGGTTAAGGATTTCTTGCCGTGGTTTTTTAAAAAGCTTTTCATTTTCAAGATAAAAATCACCTTCAAAATTTTTCACTTCATATAAAAAGATTTTCGCTTGGTTAATAATCAAACAATCTATCTGGAAGGCAGTTTGATTATATTCGAAAAGCAAATCATTTAAGATCAAGCCTTCACCGGTGATATTTTCCGTTAACTTGGAAAACAACAGCTCTCCTTCATAACCTTTTTTTAGATTGAGATAGGTGAGCTTGTCCTTGTTGGAAAGATGCATGCGTCTACTTAACGATTCAAAAAGCAATAGTTTTGGCGATGGCTGCAGTTTTGTGATTACTTCCATCATTCACTTCCTCTCCTATAATTTAGATATCACATCAATAATATCATAAGTTGCACTATTCCGTTATTTAATACTCAATTTAAAAATGAATAACCATTCAATTTGTGGTAAATTAATGATAATAAGATGCGAGGAGCGATTATCATGTTGATTAAAACCGAGGCCAATGAGGGGACGATAGGTAACGTTAGATATATGGAAGGTGTTGTTGCCTTAAATAGAGTGAAATTAAATGTGTATTGTTATGAAGTAGATGGTATGTTAATCGATACTGGTGCTCCTAGATTACTGAGCGAATTCAAATCATTTTTTGATAAAGTTCGTGCAGATAAAGTAGTGTTGACCCATTCTCATGAAGATCATGTTGGTGGAGTGGCATACATAAAGCGTAAATATAATCTACCAATTTATATGGATAAAATCGGTATAGAGGATTCTATGAAAAAAGCGAACTACCCATTTTATCGTAAAGTCTTCTGGGGGAAAAGAGAACCTTTTCAAGCGCTTCCTCTTGAAAAAACAATTGAATCAAGAAATGCAACTTGGGATGTCATTCAGACACCAGGTCATGCGCCAGATCATGTCTCTCTCCTCAATCGAAAGACTGGGCAGCTATTTACTGGAGATCTCTTTGTCCAGCCGCAAACGAAGATCATATTGAAGGATGAAAGCATTCCTACAATCATCTCTTCGATCCGTCGGGTGTTAGGGTATGATTTTGGGGAGTTGTATTGCTGCCATGCTGGACATGTGAAAAGCGGCCGAAGTGTTTTGCAAAGTAAATTGGATTATCTTCTGGAGCTTCAGGAGAAAATACGTGAACTGAGTAGAAAGGGCTATAGTGAGAAAGAAATTCAAAAACAATTGTTCGATGGAAGGTATTCCATTTCATATATTTCTTTCGGAGAATGGGACTCCATCCACATTATTCGCTCGGTTCTCAGAGAAACACCCTAATCGACGAAAATAGACATGTTTCGATAATATGACAGAAAATAATAGGTTTTTACCATTCATTTAACCTAAAGTTTCCTTTATACTAGATTTAACTTGAAATTAGGAGATTGATAGGTAATGGGTAGAGCACAACTTTGGGTGAGGACAGTCATGGGAATTCTCCTGTTAAGCCTAGTCTTTCCTTGGGTCGTTCATGGGGAAGAGGCGATAACGATTTCGAAGCATGCTGAAAGAGAAACGAACATTGAGTTATTCGATCCGAGTCAAAAAATGAAGCGATTTTCCTTTGATTCGGGGCTTAACTTTGAATATCCGGATGCTGTAAGAGGGATTTATGTAACCGGTAATTCCGCTGGTGGCAGCCGTTTCAATGATCTCCTTAATCTAGTAGATTCCACCGCGTTAAATGCTATGGTTATAGATATTAAAGAAGACCACGGTAATTTGACTTTTGTGCCAGATGAAGATTCTCCCTATGCAGATATTGCGAAAAACTATATTTCCGATCCTGAGGGTATGATGAAAATGTTGGAAGAAAAAGAGATTTACCCGATCGCAAGAATTGTCGTTTTCAAAGATTCTGTATTGGCGAAAAAACGACCAGATTTATCATTTACTGAGAATGGTGAGGTTTGGGTAAATAACCGCGGAGAAGCATTTGTTAATCCGTTTGAAAAAGAGGTCTGGGAATATAATGTAGAAATCGCGAAAATGGCTGTAGAACTTGGATTCCAGGAAATCCAATTTGATTATGTGCGTTTTCCAGAAGGATTTGAGAAAAAAGATGAATCATTGTCTTACACATTAGGAGATTATGAAGATTTTGAGATGAATAATGTTAAAAAGCGTGTAGAAGCTGTAACGGATTTTGTTGCCTATGCACGTGAAGAGTTGTCGCAATACGGGGTCGATGTCTCGGTCGACATTTTTGGCTATGCAGCGACATTGGAAGAGACGCCTGGTATCGGTCAAAACTTCTCACGGATTTCAGATAACGTAGATGTTATCTCTTCGATGATTTATCCGAGCCACTGGTCAAGCTATTTCGGAATTGAGAAACCAGATACTGAACCGTATCGTCTGGTGAGCGAGTACGCGAAAGTAGAGAATGAAGTATTGGGTGCACTTGAAGATCCTCCAGTTTCCCGCCCTTGGCTGCAAGATTTCGAAGCTCCTTGGCTTTATGATGGAAAGACGAAACAGTACGGAAAAGCTGAGGTGGAAGCACAAATCCAAGCGCTCTATGAAAATGGCATCAACGAGTTTTTACTGTGGAATGCTGGAAATGTCTATACTGAAAATGTGGATTATTTGATAGGGAAATAAATATGGGACAAGGGGTTTTTGCCCCAAGTCCCTTTTCTATGGATGTTCTCTATTGAAAATTGATAGTCATTTTTTTCAATTAAGGGGTTTAATTGAAAATGGATAGGGTACAATACCGAGTAGATAATATTTTAAGCAGGCTATTTGAAAAATAAGCTAATAATCGTCGTTTACCCCCTACTTTTTTATAGATGAATGTAGTATACTGATGAAGGGATTATTTAAACTTATTTTAATATAAGAATGAAATGGGTTTAATGATAGCTTGCATAGCATTAGAAATAAATATTGAGGAGTGAAGTACATGGTAACACTTTATACCTCACCAAGTTGCACATCCTGCAGAAAAGCTAAAGCTTGGTTGGAAAACAATGAGATTCCGTATAAAGAACGTAACATTTTTTCGGAACCGCTATCAATTGAAGAAATTAAAGAGATTTTACGGATGACGGAGGATGGAACTGACGAAATCATTTCCACGCGCTCAAAAGTATTTCAGAAATTGGATGTAAATATTGAGCAGTTGCCGATGCAAGATTTATTTGATCTTATTCAAAAAAATCCAGGCTTACTAAGAAGACCGATTATCCTTGATGAGAAACGACTTCAAGTTGGTTATAACGAAGACGAAATCAGACGTTTCCTACCTAGAACAGTTCGGACATTCCAATTACGTGAAGCACAGCGGATGGTCAACTAGTCGAAGTACTTAACATTATAAAGCACAGGACGGTTTGCGCAGGGTCTTGTGCTTTTATTTATTTACTACCCCGATAATGACCCCACAACTTCTTGCTGCTCAAAAAAAGACGTGACAAATCCTTCAATCTGGTTTAAAATAACTATTTAATTATAGGCATATTCATTTCCAAAACACCATATTTTATCATACAATGGCTATAAGCAATGAAAGGTGACCATATGCTGTAGTTAGAGAATAAAGTGAGCAACCTGGGAAGAAGTTGTAAACTGATTTATATATATAATCTTTCGTTTGAAGGGAGAGAAGAACGATGGAAATAGAAAGAATCAATGAAAATACAATCAAGTTTTATATTTCATATTTAGATATTGAAAATCTCGGTTATGAGAGGGAAGAGATTTGGTATAACCGGGAGCGCAGTGAGCAGTTATTTTGGCATATGATGGATGAAGTCAATCAAAAAGAAGACTTCAATCCGGAGGGGCCTCTCTGGATCCAAGTTCAAGCGATGGAAAAAGGTTTGGAGATCATCGTAACGAAAGCTAAGATTTCCAAACAAGATGAGTACGAATTTGATGATGAAGATGATGAGTCAATGGATTTGCATGGGGAAGAAGATATTGAGGGAATTCTTGAGGATACGTTTGGTAAAAGTATCGACGACAAAGAAGAGGATGATCTAGGTTTCCACGAAGAAAAGTTATGGATTGCTGTACAATTCAATGATTTTGAAGACGTCATTCAGCTTAGCCATGTCATGAAGCATGACTATGAAATTCAAGAGCAGACGTTATATCATTACGAGGGTAAGTATTACCTCTATGTTCAGTTTGGTATTGAAGTATTGGACGATGAGGCTATACAAGAAAATCTGGAGAGTAAGATTCTTGAATTTGCAACAGCTTCGAATGTTTCATTGCACGTGCTTGAAGAATATGGAAAGAAAATTATCGAAAATAATACATTTGGAGAAATCAGTAAGCATTTCCCAGCAGAAAAATAGACATCTTGATGAGATGTCTATTTTTTGTGTTTTATTGCAGGATTTCGAATCACTCTGTCGAATAAACTAATACGGAGGTGATTCGATGCTTCAGGCAAAACTAAATAATGGCAAACTGATTACTCCAGCTATGTTTCCGAGACAAAAGGTTTTAGAATTAAAATCTGGAAAGCATGTTTATTTTTGTCCAGTCTGCGGAGAAAGAGTAATCTTACGGGCAGGTGAGAAGGTGATTGCCCATTTTGCTCATGCTAAGGATGCGGATTGTCCTACTATTGGTGGAGGGGAAGGGGCGTATCATGAACAAGGTAAACTCCGGCTTTACCAGTGGCTCCGCAATCAAGGCTTGAAAGTTAAACTGGAAAGCTATGTACCTGAAATTAGACAACGTCCAGATTTATTAGTGCACGTCCAAGATAAGAGAATTGCCATCGAGTATCAATGCGTTAAAATTGCAACGGAAGAGATCATTAGTCGTACAACTGGTTATCAGCAAGCGGGAATCCACGTCCTTTGGATTCTTGGAGATAAGCTAATGAAACGCAGAGGCAGTCAGATGCTTAGGCTAGATTCATTTAAGAAAGCACTCATCCATCAATATTCCCCGGAATATCCATTAAGTATTTTCTACTTTTGTCCACTTACAAGTAAATTCATTAAATTTCAAGACTTAACCTTCATCAACACACACCACGCAGTTGGCAAACTTACCATTTCCCCTTTGAGACAAACTAATCTTCGTGAACTGTTATCCAAAGCGTATGTGTCAAAAGGAGTTTTAAATTCAATTTGGAAACGGGAAAAGAAGCGGTTCCGACTATCAAGAAAGTACAGAGTTTATGGGAGAGAGAAAGGATGGTTGAACTGGTTATATGAAAAAGGGGTTTATAAGGAACAGCTGCCGTCCATTGTCCATCTCCCCATTTTAAGTGCTTATTTGCTGAAAGTACCTGGCTGGATATGGCAAAGCCAAATTGTATTTCAAGTTCTTGCTAGAGTACGAATAGGTGGGATTGTCAGCTTGTCTCAATGCATCAAGGTCACAAAAGATGATCTGCTATCTCCAGAAGACTTTTCTTTAATTACATCCCCAATGGACCCTATTCTTGAATATTTGCTTCTCCTATGCGAAGCAGGTATCCTCGAGCGAACCTCGGAAACTACCTTCAAGAAGATTTCAGAAATCCAGCTACATACGGAATTGGAAACGGCAATTCAAACAGATTCCCTACTTATTGATACACTTTTTAAAAATAATAATCATTAATCAAGCATGAAAGCCCATTGATTCGGTATACTAAATATACCTGAAAATGTTTAGCCGCTTTGGCATTATTTTCTAATCAACATGGATGAATATAAAGGATTTCCTATGAATATCTAGAAATAGTATAGGAAGTGTATTAAAGACCTGCGGTGATATGTCAAGAGGTAAATAAATAATTGTTCAGTTATCAAGGTGCATTATCCTTAAAAAAGGCAACACTAAACTAACCCAGTAAAGTTA
>NZ_JBHUDE010000043.1:0-90393 GCF_042678205.1 Oceanobacillus luteolus | reverse complement strand
GAAACCAACCATATTTTACCATGAAGGAGGCCTTTTTTGACCCCACGCTAGAAGCTCTACGGAACCCCCGGCGTAGCCGAGGGTTTTCGAAGACCATAAAAAATGTGCCCGGAGTCGATTCTCCGACTCCGAGCAAATATCCATCAAACAATATATTTTTCACTTTCTATGATCGACTTCGCTATCTCACGTTTCTTGGCAATAACATTTGTCGGATTATGTCTTGTTAATTTACGTAGCGCCGATAACATCATCCGCAGTGAGTCTCCTTCTTCCACGGCTATTAAAACTTCTTTTGCAGCCGCTTCAATTCTGTTGAATGCTTCTTGGACATAAACTTGTGTATATAGAAGTTTCTGCTCATTTTTTTCTAAGCCTGATTTACTGATTGCTTTTTCAGTACGGAGTACAGCTGATTCCATATTAAAAATTTCTCCGACCATATTCGCCAAATGAACGAGAACTTCCTGTTCTTTTTCAATCTTTTGCATGTATTTCTGTGCTGCAATTCCTGCTCCAAGTAGTGCAATTTTTTTGGAATTACGAACAAGATGTTTTTCTTGTTCTAATGGTTCGGATCCTACTTCCTCTGGCATCATCATCATGAGCTCTTCTTGTAGTCCTTGTGCTTTTTGCAGAAGCGGTAATTCACCTTTCAACGCCTTTTTCAATAACGTACCAGGAACGAGCAGTCGGTTGATCTCATTAGTTCCTTCAAAAATACGGTTAATCCGGGAATCGCGATAAATCCTTTCCACTTCGTATTCCTGCATAAACCCATATCCACCATGTAGCTGGACCGCTTCATCAGCTGTACGATCAAGCAGTTCTGTCGCCATGTATTTAGTGATGGAGCACTCGATTTGATATTCTGCAATAGCACGTGCAATTTCACGACCATCCTCAAGCTGCTCATCGGTCAATGCCCCCATACGCTGTTCAAACAATCCAACCGTACGATAGACTGCACTTTCGTTTGCATAAATTTCACTTGCCATTGTCGCCAGTTTAGACTGAGTAAGAGAGAAGCTGGAGATTGGCACATTGAATTGTTTACGTTCATTCACATATTTTGCTGATAGTTCCAATGCACGTTTGGAACCTCCAACTCCACCAACTGCCAGTTTATATCGACCTACGTTTAAGATGTTAAAGGCTATAATATGACCACGGCCTTTTTCACCTAATAGATTCTCAACTGGTACTTCAGCATCCTCCAGAATCAATGTACGGGTGGATGAGCTCTTTATCCCCATTTTTTGTTCTTCTACACCCGTCGATACCCCTGGGTAATCGCGTTCAACGATAAATGCCGTAAAATGCTCACCATCGATTTTGGCGTACACGATAAATACATCTGCAAAAGCAGAGTTCGTAATCCACTGTTTTTCTCCATTCAATATATAGTGAGTGCCTGCTTCATTAAGTTTTGCAGTCGTTTTTGCACCTAAAGCATCCGATCCTGAACCTGGTTCCGTCAGGGCATATGCTGCAAGCAAGTCACCTGTAGCAAGCTTCGGTAAGTACTTTTCCTTTTGCTCTTTGTTACCGAAGAATACAATAGGTAAAGAACCGATGCCTACATGTGCCCCATGAGTGACTGAAAAACCACCTGCACGTGACATTTTTTCCGTAATCAGTGATGAACTGATTTTGTCTAAACCAAGACCTCCGTATGCCTCGGGTACGTCTGCACCTAAGAGTCCTAGTTCTCCGGCTTTTTTCAGTAATTCAACGGAATAATCAAATTCGTGGTTTTCCAACTTGTCAACAAGAGGCAGTACTTCGTTAACGACATAGTCCTCTGTCGTTTTAGCAATCATCTTATGTTCGTCAGTAAGATCTTCTGGAGTTATAATGTCTTCTCCAGTTAATTCATCAATTAGGAAGGCACCACCCTTAAAAATTTTATCTTTTGTTTCACTCATGTTCATCTACCCCTTTTTTAGTATTATCATTGTACAAGCTCAAATACTCCTGCAGCTCCCATTCCACCACCAACACACATTGTCACTAATCCAAATTGTACGTTCCTTCTTTTCATTTCATAGGCCAAAGTCAAGGTCAATTTCGTTCCAGTCATTCCTAGAGGATGGCCTAGTGCGATTGCACCTCCATTTACATTGACAATGGAAGTATCCAAGTCCAACGCTTCAATGACACGCAGCGATTGGGAAGCAAATGCTTCATTTAATTCTATTAATCCAATGTCCGATAACTCTAAACCAGCAATTTTTAATGCCTTAGGAATTGCTTCCACCGGACCGACACCCATTATTTCTGGCTCCACCCCTGCCACAGCATAGGAACGGAACTTTAATAATGGTTGTAATCCTTCTGCCTTTGCTTTCTCATGCTCCATCAATAGTACGGTTCCAGCTCCATCACTCATTTGCGAGGAGTTTCCGGCTGTAACGGAACCTTTCACATGGAAAGCTGGTCTCAGTTTAGATAAAACTTCAACATTCGTGTCTTCCCGTACCCCTTCATCCATTTCAAAGCGCTTTGTTTTTTCTATAATTTTATTATTTGGCCCAACTACTCGTTCCGTTAATTCTACAGGGACGATTTCATCATCAAATTTTCCTTCTCGAATTGCTTTAGCAGCACGCTCATGGCTTTGAGCTGCAAATGCATCCTGGTCAGCTCGAGATATATTGAAACGATTAGCAACTTCTTCGGCAGTGTGACCCATGCCCATATAATACCCAACCGCATCCTCAACCAGTTTCGGATTTGGCTTGATGACATGGCCACCCATTGGGATAAGACTCATAGATTCCGCCCCACCAGCGATGATTGTATCGCTCGCACCAACCATTATCCGTTCCGCTCCATATGCGATACTTTGCAAACCAGATGAACAGTAGCGATTGATCGTAATCCCTGGAACTTCTTTTGGAAGTCCGGCTAAACCGGCAATATTACGAGCCATATTCATCCCTTGTTCAGCTTCCGGCATGGCACAGCCGATTATCACATCATCAATATTGCCCGAGTAGTCACCCGCCCGTTTTAATGTCTCTTTTATCGTCATAGCAGCCAAGTCATCTGGCCTGGCATTTGCCAGACTACCTTTTTTCGCTTTACCTACAGGGGTTCTAGCTCCTGCAACAATTACTGCTTCTTTCACATTTTCTCCCCCTCTACTATTAATTACGTAACGGTTTACCTTTCATGAGCATATGCTGCATTCTTGCTTGAGTTTTCGGTTCCCCTATTAAACTCAAGAATGCTTCCCGCTCCAAGTCGAGCATCGTCTGCTCATCAATCACGGAACCCTCTTTGATTCTTCCACCTGATAAAACATAGGCTAGCTTCTCCGCTATTTTTACATCATATTCAGAAGCATATCCGCTTAATTGCAAGTTCTTTGCTCCCAATGCCATTGCCGCGTATCCAGCATCTCCGACAACAGGGATCATCTCCCTCGCTGGTGCCCGGTAACCAGCTTCAGCCAAACTTAATACTTTTTGCTTGGCATCGTAGATTAAGTGATCAGGATTTGCGCTGATAGCATCTCCTTGATCCAGGTACCCAAGTTCCATCGCTTCTTTTGCTGATGTGGAAACTTTTGCTGTAGCTACTTTTTCAAACACATCATTAGCAACTTTTGTCAGGTCAAAATCAACATCCTTTGGCATGTTTCTCAGTTGTTTAAGGTAAAGCTCTTTCGTTCCGCCCCCACCAGGTATGAGTCCAACACCAAATTCCACAAGTCCCATATAAGTCTCTGGTGATGCCTGAATTGCAGCAGCTGGTAGAGATACTTCAGCACCTCCACCTAAAGCCATATTGAACGGTGCGACAACAACTGGTTTATTTGCGTATTTAATATTCATCGTCATGTTTTGGAACTGACGGATGACCATATCGAGTTCATAAAAATTATCATCCTGTGCTTCCATCAGCATTAATGCCAGGTTTGCTCCGACACAGAAATTCTTGCCTTGGTTACCGATGACAAGCCCTTCATAATTCTTCTCCGCTTCTTCAATTGCCGTATTTACCATCTGCATAATATCAAGGCCAATTGCATTATTCGGTGAATGGAATTCTAATAAAAGGACGCCATCGCCAATATCTATTAAACTGGCACCAGTATTCTTCTTAATAACATTTTTGTCATTTTTATAGTGTCTTAGGTTTATTTCTTTCTCATTCGTCTTTAGCGGTTGAAAATCTGCGCCATCGTAAAATGTGATCGTATTATTTTCTTTAATGTAAAATGATTCATGGCCTTTCTCTATTAATTCCCACACCCATGCAGGAACTGTTTCTCCTTCATTCTCCATCCGCTTAGCCGCATTCTTTAAACCAATTGCATCCCATGTTTCAAATGGACCTAATTCCCAGCCAAAGCCCCATTTCATCGCTTGATCAATAGCAACAATGTCATCTGCAATCTCTCCAACAAGCTCTGCTGAGTATATTAGTACTGGTTTCAATAAGGACCATACTAGTTCTGCTGCTGGATCGCCTTCCACTGAAAGAAGCGCTTTCATTTTTCCGCGAGAACCTTTCGCTTGCTTCGCCATTTCAATAGCCGGTGTTTTTAATTTCTTACGCTCTCCATATTCCAATGTCTTTGGGTCTAGTTCATAAATAACTCCACCCTTTTTCTGATAGAATCCTTGCCCTGATTTGGAACCAAGCCAACCATTTTCAACCATTCTTATCATAAATTCTGGAGGGTCAAAAACTGCCTTTTCTTGCCCTTCCACTTGATCGTATACATTTTTAGCCACATGAAGGAACGTGTCGAGACCAACAACATCCAACGTTCGGAATGTGGCACTCTTTGGTCTTCCAATCAATGGGCCGGTAACCGAATCGACTTCTCCCACACTAAAGCCTTTTTCCAGCATTTCTCTAACAGTTACAAGTAACCCATACGTGCCGATACGGTTAGCAATAAAGTTTGGTGTATCTTTAGCTTCCACTACACCTTTTCCAAGCACATTCTCACCAAACTCCTTCATAAAGCTAAGAACCGAGCTGTCTGTATGCCTTGTTGGTATAACTTCCAATAGCTTCAAGTAGCGTGGAGGGTTAAAGAAATGAGTACCTAGAAAATGTTTCTTCATATCCTCACCGCAATCCTCAATCATCGCTTCAACCGAGATACCGGATGTATTGGAACTGACAATTGTACCCTCGCGGCGATGTTGATCCACTTTACTTAGTAATTGTTTTTTTATCTCCAAATTTTCAGTGACAACTTCAACTATCCAATCAGCTTCTGATAAACGGTCCATATCATCTTCAAAATTACCAGTTTCAATAAATTCCAGACTGTGCTTTGAAGTGATCGGTGAAGGTTTTTGCTTCAACAATGCTTGTTTTCCGCTATCGGCAAATTTGTTTCTGACGCTCTTGTCTTGTAACGTCAGCCCCTGTTTTTCTTCCTTTTCGCTTAATTTGTTTGGAACAATATCGAGCATTAAAACCGGAATACCGTTGTTCGCCAAGTGTGCTGCTATTCCAGAACCCATGACACCTGACCCTAAAACTGCAGCCCGCTTGATAGTCCGTTTCATGTTTTATCCCCCAATCCACTATTTGAATGAATGTTCATTCATTAATCTGTAAAAAAATAAGGTGACACCTTATTCAGTTATTTTAAGTATAAAATACTTTCAGATATTTCGCAATAAGTATGTCGAAAAAATTCTCCATTCTACACCGTACACAATTATATTTTTTTCTAAATCGTAATGATTATTATTTACAAATCGTAATGATTACGATATGATAGAAATTGATTTTATCATACACTTTGTTTTAATGCTTTATTTTATTAAATTTTATCATTTTATTCAATAGCACTTATCAGGAGGACTTACGTGAAAATTTTAAAAGGATTATTACTTATTTTATCAATTGCTCTCTTATTATCCGGTTGTGGAAATACAACAGGTAACAAAAATAATAAAGATATAATTTATACAACGATATATCCATTACAGTATTTAGTGAAAAATATTGCTGGTGATCTCGTTGATGTTCAATCGGTATACCCACCTGGGGTCGATGAACATACGTATGAACCAACGGCAAAAGATCTCACAGATATTGCGGAAGGAAAGGCATTCTTCTATATCGGTGCCGGCTTAGAAGCGCTGGCGTCTACAGCTGCGAACGCTTTGGAAAATCAGGATGTGAATCTAATTGAGATAGGCTCTCATCAAGAGCTCTTCCTACCTAGCGACCATGACCATGAGTCGGAAGATCATGATCATGAACACAGTGATTTTGATCCTCATATATGGCTTGACCCGATCCGCATGATAGAGATTGCGGAAATTGTGAAGGATGAGCTCGTTGAAATATACCCTGAAGAAGCAGAAAAGTTAAATGAAAATCTTGAAACAGTGCAAGCTGAACTTCAAGAACTTCATGAAGAATATGAACAAGTAATCACTCAAAAACAGAACAAGCAAATCCTTGTAACTCACGCTGCTTTCGGATATTGGGAAGACCGCTATGATTTGGAACAAATAGCGATTCATGGAATTTCCACAGAGAATGAGCCGTCACAAAAAGACTTGATCGCCATTGTTGACACTGCACAGGAGCACGGACTAGAATATATTATTTTTGAACAAAACGTAACAACACGGACATCTGAAGTCATCCAAAAGGAAATCGATGCAGAAGTTTTGATTATCCATAACCTGGCTGTACTTACTGATGAAGATATAGCTGAAAAGGAAGACTACCTCTCAATCATGAGAGAAAACTTACAAGTACTTGATAAGGCAATGGACTAATTTGTTATATGAAGGGAGTGTTTCTATGAGTGAACCAATTGTAACAATGAACAACATAAACTTTACCTATGAAAATAAACCTATTCTTAAAAAAGTTAATTTTGAAATACCAAAAGGAAAGTTTATGGGACTTGTTGGACCAAACGGCGGTGGAAAAACCACATTAATTAAATTGATACTAGGCTTGTTGAAACCAGATGAAGGAGAAATTAAATTATTTAATACTCCTATTGAGAAGTTTCAACATCGTGAAAAAATCGGATTCGTTTCACAAAAAGCAAATAGCTTTAACGCAGGTTTTCCGGCAACGGTATTTGAAGTGGTATCCACTGGGCTCACAGCTAAGCTTGGGTACTTTAAATTTATGAAAAAGTCACATAGAGAACAGGTATTGGCGGCCATAGAAATGGTTGATATGCTTGATTATGCCTTTGAAAATATCGGCAACCTATCAGGTGGCCAACAACAGCGTGTTTTCATTGCAAGAGCATTAGTTAATGAACCAGAATTAATGATTCTTGACGAACCTACCGTCGGAGTGGACCAAGGAAATGTGAAACGTTTTTATGAGCTGCTAGATAAACTTAATAAGGAGCAGCAAATCACGATGCTACTAGTCACCCACGACACCGGGATTATGACTGAATATGCGACAGATATTGTCTGCTTGAATAGAACCTTGCATTTCCATGGAAACCCCGAAGAATATTCCTCCCTATCGGATGAGGACTTATCTTTATTTTATGGGCATCCGGTAACAACAATTGCCCATGAAGCGTAAGGGGGAAAGACAATATGATCGCAGACTTTATACAATATGATTTTTTACGCTATACATTTTTAACTGGAATTTTGATTGGAATAATCGCCCCTTTGCTGGGTACTTTTATTGTTGTAAGACGATTATCACTGATCGCTGATTCATTATCCCACGTAACACTGGCCGGGATTGCATTTGGTCTCATGATGGAAAAATTGCTTCTCATTACATTTTCACCTTTGTATAGCGGGATGGCTTTTTCTGTTATTGGATCTATAGGTATTGAAAAACTACGTTCCGTTTATAAAAATTATCAAGAATTGGCGATTCCAATCATATTATCTACTGGAGTAGGATTGAGTGTTATTTTCATTTCGGTGGCTAATGGGTTTAACACCGATTTATTCGGTTATTTGTTTGGCTCTGTTTCTGCAGTGAGTCAAAATGATTTTCTACTGATTTTCTCTATTTTTATCATTGTTGTAGGTATTATTACTATTTTTTATAAAGAGCTATTCACCCTTTCCTTTGATGAAGAGCATGCAACAATTTCCGGTATTCATACGAAACGGATACATCTATTATTTATTGTACTCACATCGCTTGTAATTGCAGCTTCCATTCGGATCGTCGGAGTACTGCTTGTGTCGGCTTTGATGACCTTACCAGTGGCTGCTGCTATGCGAATTTCAAAAGGGTTTAAGCAAATGATGCTACTCTCTATCCTATTCGGTGAAATTTCTGTTATCATTGGTATTGTATCAGGATATTATTTGAGCATTCCACCTGGTGGAACAATTGTCATGATTGCCGTTACGATTTTATTATTGTCCATTGGTTATAAACGGAGTCGTAAGTCAACAAATGAAATGAGGGAAGCCTAATGGATGTTAAGCAAGCTATAGAAATACTAACCAAAAAAGGATACAAGACAACAGGACGCAGAAAAGACATTTTAGCATTTTTTGAACAAGCGGATGGTTACCGCACAGCAAAAGACCTTTTGCAATTTATGGAAGAAAAATATGAAGGCATTAGTCCCGATACGGTTTATCGTAACCTACATTTATATGCAGAAATGAAAATTCTGGAAAACACGGAGTTAAATGGAGAAAAACATTTTCGGATGAAATGCACAACCCACCATCATCATCATTTTATATGCAGTTCCTGTGGCAAAACAAAAGAGATAAATGTATGTCCTATGGAAGAAGTGGAGAATAAACTTCCCGATTATCGAATTGAAGATCATAAATTTGAAATCTATGGGCTCTGTCCAAGTTGTTAATCAGTTCAAATATAAAGAAGACGTTTAGAGGTACCGACTAGAAAGTCAGTACCTCATTTTTTTGTCGCGTATTCGACAATGAAAGACATTTACTGCGAATTCATGTATACTACTACTAGATATCATAGTTTAGGAGCTTTAAAATGAAAAAACGTCAAACCTTTTTTGCAATTTTACTTAATATTCTTTCTCTCGCATTTATAGCTTTCGTAGTGATTATGCAACAAAATTTCAACAACCCCGAGTTCACTGATATACCAACAGCAGAAACGAACGCAAGTGATAATGACGGAGATAACGACGAGGAAACCGACTCAGTGGCCGGAGCAGCAGGTTCTGTACTTAATGAAAATGACGATACGGAGGAAGTTGAAGAAGATTCAACAGATGCTGAGATCACCCTTTCCACGAGGACTGTGGTCGCAGAAACGCTGAATGCTAGAACCGGTCCTGGAATTGATTATGAAATTGCCGGCCTCCTAGTCCAGGGACAAGAAGTTCAAGTAGAAGATAACGGTGATAAGTGGGTAAAAGTGATTACGGACGAATTTGAAGGTTATGTAAATGAAGAGTATTTATCAGAAGAATGAAGGAAGGTCGAATCGACCTTCCTTCTTATTATTAAGCAAGCACTTCTTCAAGCACTTTTGTTTCCTCATGATCTAACATATTCTTCTGCAATACAGCATCAATCTGCTTGTTCATTGATTTCTCCAATTCTTTTGTGCTGTCCGCCTCACCTATCAAATAGATTCGCTCCCACTGATAATCCTTCGCCAGCTTATCCAACTTAGGAGCTATTTTCTTATACCAACGCTGTTGGTTTGCTGCGAAACGGGATGCAAAGTTATCCTTCTGCATATTAGGTCCACCCGCACCAGTTGTATGAAGACGTCGCGTACCTTGTACCTTCCAATCTTCCGTATCCACATCCAATTCAAATACTTTTGTATCTTTAATTCTGTTTGTTTCCGAATCTATCACCTTAACCTGATTTTGCTGAACAAGTATAACACCAATCTTCGGATACCTTTCCTTTAACTCAACAAGCTGATGGATTTCCGGAGTCTCTTGCCAATAAAATTCATCTTTCAAACGCATTTGTACGCACTTAGCAAACCAAACGTCGTCATCTGCACTAGCGAAAACAATGACACCTTTTTGGAAACTTTGTTCATGTTCTTTAATGAAATTCGTAACCTTCTTTTTTACTTTTTGAAAGTTAGCCAGTTCCTCTTTATTGCTATCCTGCTTTAAGTATTTTTCGAAATTACGCATACCATTTTTGAAATGAATTTTCCACTCTCCACCCTGCTGCTCCTTATCGGAACGATCTGTATTGAGATACATTGTAAACACCTTGTCGGCCCCGTCTTTGTGTACATTTCGAAGCCAGGCAATCGTTTCCGAAATGGTGAAACTCATTCAACCGCCTCCTATTGAAAAGGTAATTTGGTTCTCCTAGTATTTACCCTTAATATGGTGTGATTAAACATATGATGTAATTAGTTAATTTAGTCCTAGAGAAAGCTAATTTTCAAGCTAGACAAGAATCTATCTGCCTTTGCAGACTAGGAAACGAGTTTCAGACCGATGGTAGCACCTAATATCATGCCTATAAAGACCATTCTTCTCCAATCTTTTGACTCACCATAAAAAATCATGCCTAAAATCGCTCCCCCAGATGCACCAATTCCCGTCCAGATGGCATAAGCGGTACCCATTGGAAGAGTTTCCATGGAGTAGCCAAGCAATATAAAACTTATACTAAATGAAGTAATCAAGTAAAAGAAAGATTGCCACGTACGGTCTTTATGCAGTTTGTTTATCATTAATACTCCCAACATTTCAAACAAACCAGCACAAACTAAAGCTAACCAAGCCATTATGACTCATCCCCTTCCTCAATATCGTTTGGTGTGACCAATTTCAAACCGATAACACCCGACAACAAAATAATAATCAAAATAATCTTCACGACTTCAAATGGCTCATTAAAAAATACAATCTCCGAAAATACCGTACCCGCTGTACCCAACCCTACAAAAATGGCATACACCGTTCCGACCGGCAATTTTCGCCCAGCCATTATCATTAGATAAAAGCTGATGAAAATAGCAACAGCTGTACCAGCCCATGTCCAAAAATCAGATGCGTATTTTAAACCAATCACCCAAAACACCTCAAAAAAAGCTGCAATAAAAACTTTCATCCAATCTTTAGTCATTGAAGCACCTCCAATTTTCTATAATCCCGACATAAAAAAGCCTAGGAGAAACTGTAAAAACAGTATCTCCTAGGCTTTTATCCGTCCGTGTCACAGCAATGCTGTGGGTTTTCCCTTGGACCAGGCCAACGTAAAATTGCGGAACCCTAGAAAACCTTTTACTATGCAATTAAGTTCTATTATATAGAACGTACTTACAATTTTCAATGGATAGTCAAGAGACTGATCATTAAGACAGAAAGAACTTAACATCGTCATTTTATCTACCAATGACTTCCACTCCATCACCAAGGTCTCTTAACCCATATGAATTGCCCGTTGCGTTCAGGTGGTTTTCCTATTAAAAGGACGAGCAATCTGCTCGTCCAGTATATATTATTATGGTTTTATTATTTTCACTTTCTTAATTTGATACCCATCCATTTCTTCAATGACGAAGCGGTGTTCTTCATAATCAATGACGACACCTTCCTGAGCATCAAGGTTCGATGTAAACATCCAACCACCTATTGTATCTACTTCATCATCATCCAATTCAATTCCCAGAATTTGATTCAAATCTTCCAGATGAAGCTTACCAGAAACAATCAATATCTTATCATTTACTTCCTGTACATCAGGTATTTCATCCTCATCAAACTCATCTCGGATATCTCCAACAATTTCTTCCAGTATATCTTCTACAGTGATTAATCCTGCTGTACCACCATATTCATCATTTACAATCGCCATATGAATACGTTCTTTTTGCATTTTAAGAAGAACTTGTTTAATCGGCGTCGCTTCCGATACGTGAAGAATTGGCCGGATAAACTGTTCAATGGAAACATTTTTGTCCTGAAGATGGCCTGTAAAGATTTCTTTTAAGTTAACTAAACCAATAATATTATCCTTATCTTCATCAGCTACAGGGTATCTTGTAAATTGACCGTCCAAGATTACATTAAGATTATCTTCAAAAGTATCATTTTTTAAGAAATATACCATTTCTGTTCGTGGTATCATGATTTCCCTTGCTACTCGCTCATCAAAATCAAAAATGTTGTTGACATACATCATTTCTGCTTGATTAATCTCACCACTTTTATAGCTGTCAGCTAATATTAAGCGAAGTTCCTCTTCGGTATGTGTTTCTTCGTGGCTGCTCATCGGTTTAAACCCTAATGCTTTTACAATTAAACGTGCAGTACCATTCAATAACCAAATGAACGGATAGAGCAGTCGGTAAAACCAAATAAGTGGTCTGGAAACTAATAGTGTAACTTCTTCTGCTTTTTGAATCGCAATTGTTTTCGGTGCTAATTCCCCGATGACAACGTGCAAGAAGGTTGCAAAAAGAAAAGAGATTACGATGGAGAGTGTCGTAACCATTGCATCACCAATATTAAAATAGGCGAGCACTGGATGTAACATTTTCTCGAATGTTGGTTCTGCCAGACGTCCGATTCCTAATGCAGTAAGTGTGATTCCTAGCTGACATGCTGATAAATATTCATCTAAGTGAGTAACTACTTTTTTTCCAGCAACTGCTGATCTTTTACCCTCTTCGATATGTGGTTCAAGTTGCGTGCTCCTGATTTTAACTATAGCAAATTCCGCTGCTACGAAAAATGCTGTCAGTCCAATCAGTGCTGCAACCGCAAGTAAGTTAAATATGGGCAATACGTCCAATTAATGTTCCTATTGCGGGGCAATAGGAACTTCACCTCCTAATTTTAAGCTATTCAAATATATATTCCGTACATTTGTTGATGTCCAATCACTGACGGTAAAACCATCTTGATTGAACAATAAATTCATTACAATTTTAAGTTTTACCTTCCCATTAAAATCACCCACTTATCTTGTAATTATTATAATATATCAGTGGAATTGAGTCTATATTGAAGAACTACTATTTTATAAAATATTAGATTAGATCGTTAACCAAAAACATCATTTATAAAAACGACAAAATCCATCCAATCAAGGATGGATTTTGTCGTTTTTATAAATGATAATTATCTTACACTACGTACGTGACCAGCAAATTTATCAGCCCAGTATCCAGATGACATGTCTGCAACTGCTAAACCAGTTGAGTTTTGTGCACCGATAAACTTACCGCCACCAAGATAAATACCTACATGACCGTTCGTTTTATAAGTGTTGAAGAACACAATATCTCCCGGTTGCATATCACTAGCAGATACTTTCGTACCAGTTGATGCTAAAGCTGACGTACTTGATGGAATTGAAATTCCGCCTTGTGCAAATGCCCAAGATACAAAACCAGAACAATCAAATCCGCCTGGTGATTTACCTCCCCACACGTAAGGAGTTCCTAAGTGGTCGAAACCAGCATTTATTGCAGTTTGTACACCACCAGTTGCTGCTGGTCTAGAAGATGAATCGGAAGATTTAGATTTAGACTCTGTTTTTGCAACAGTAGTCAATTTATCGCCTTTATTTGAAGCATCTGTACTTGAGCTTGCAACTTTCACATCAGCTGCCGGCTGAGTCAATACGTCGATATTTTGTCTTACTTCTCTTTCTAATGAAGCAAGTTCACTGTCTTTCATCTCTAAGTCACTTACTTTTGCAACAAGAGTTTCCTCTTTTTGTTTCAATTCAGCTTTCTTTTCTTCATTTTGCTTTTGCTGATCTTTAATAAGCTGTTGCATTCCTTCAAGTTCAACTCTTAATTCTTTCAATTCATCGAGCTTAACAAGGACTTCATCTTGTTTCTCTTCAACTTTTATTTTATCTTTTTCGATTTCCTCCATCAAATTAGCATCAGATTCAGTAATCTTATTGATTGCACTGACGCGGCTAATGAAGTCCATAAAGCTTTGGGATCCGAAAAGTACTTCTATGTATGAAACGTTACCACCATTTTTTTGGTAAGAAACAGCACGTTCTTTCAATATTTCAAAACGTTTCTCAATCATTTCCTCAAGTTCTTTGATTTCTTTTTCGAGCTTTTCTACTTTATTCTCAGTTTTTGTTATGGATTTTTCATTTTTCTCCATTGTTTCTTTATTTTCAGCAAGCGCTTTGTTTACTTTATCAATTTCGTCATTTAATTTTTCCAAATCAATCAACAAATCAGCTATTTCAGCTTCAGCATCGGATAAATTCGCTTTGATATCTTGTCTTTCTTCTTTGATTTGAGTTTGTTTACTTTTCAATTCATCTAAAGTTTCAGCTGCTGCCGGCATAGTGAAAAACACACTGCCAAAACCTACAACGGTAACTGTAGCGAGAGTTACAAATGATTTTTT
Source organism: Oceanobacillus luteolus (assembly GCF_042678205.1). NCBI lineage: Bacteria > Bacillati > Bacillota > Bacilli > Caryophanales > Bacillaceae > Oceanobacillus > Oceanobacillus luteolus. The sequence goes on along the minus strand of NZ_JBHUDE010000043.1, from coordinate 76,082 downwards.
CAACTTAATTGCTCCCCATTTCCTACACTACTAATGCTTTTTCTCTATGTATGATTGCCAGGTTGTTATATGCAAGTTCGTGGATAATATTTTATGTATGATATTGTTAGTTCAAAGGTAGTATAGCACCGTTAAATTTCAGCCGTGTTATCGTTATATTACAATTATATTTCAATTAATGACAAAATGTTTCTTTATAAACGAAAAAACATGAAGTTTTCCTTGGAAATACTACATGTTTAGACGTTACATTTTCAACTGTAAGTGAAATCAATTTAAGTTTTGAATATTTTTAGTTCTTTTGATACAGTAAAAGTTAAACTAAATCGTGTTGAAATGCATAGATAACAGCTTGGGTCCGATCTTGGACTTCCAACTTAGCGAGAATGTTACTAACGTGTACTTTCACTGTTTTTAACGCAATGAACAATTCATCTGCTATCTCTTGATTCGTTTTTCCAGCAGCAAGCAGAAGAAGTACTTCTTTTTCCCTCTCGGTCAATTGTTCATGAAGCTTTTCTTCCTTTGGTTTTCTCATGCGATTCATCAACTTACCTGTCACTTCCGGTTCTAAAACCGTTTGCCCGTCATAAGTCGCACGAATGGCTTCTGCAATTTCATCTGCCTTGGATGTTTTCAATAAATAGCTTGTTGCACCTGCTTCCAACGCCGGGTATACCTTCTCATCATCAAGAAAGCTCGTAACAATGATGATTTTAGCCTCTGGCCACTCTTTCAGAATACGCTTAGTCGCTTCAATACCGTCCATTTTCTTCATAACCAAATCCATTAATATAATATCAGGCTTAAGTTCGAGCGCCAATTTGACTGCTGGTTCCCCATCATCAGCTTCTGCGATGACTTCAATATCCGGTTGTGCTGATAAATAAGAAGCAACACCAATACGAACCATTTCATGATCATCAGCAAATAGAACTCTAATCATTTACTTTCCTACCTTTCGTTTCAGTTGGTATCGGGACTTTTACTTCAAGTTTTGTACCTTGATTCGGCAGACTGACAACTTTGAATGTACCACCTATCTCATAAGCACGTTCACGCATATTCTGCATTCCGTAGGATCCTGTCTTCATTCTTTCCATATCAAAACCAATACCATCATCTGAAATGCGCAATATCACCGTGTCTTCTCTTTTGATCAGTAATACATGAAAGCTTGTTGCCATGGCATGACGTAGTGTATTTGACATTGCTTCTTGCATGATACGGAATAGTTGATCCTCAATCCCTTTATCTGCTGATAATTCTTCTACGGTCCAAGTAATATCCATGGAGACTTTTTGTTTCATTTCACGAAGAAGTTCTTCTATTCCTTCAACAAGTGATTTACCTTTTAATGCAACAGGACGCAGATGTAATAATAAAGCCCTCATCTCCAGTTGGGACTGTTGAAGCATTTTTTCAACAAGCTGCATTTTTTTCTTTATCTCATGGTCTCCAGGTAAATCATGCAGATTTATTGCAGCCATCATCATGGATGCCGCAAAAAGTTGCTGGCTGACTGAATCATGAAGCTCACGAGCCAATCGATTCCTTTCTTGCACAACAATTTCCTGGAGACTTTTTTCCCTTTCTTCTGCCCGTTCTGTTGCAATCTTTTGTGCGAATTCTGTTTGTTGATCGATACGTGTTTGTATTAGTTCTAGGCGTTTTTCAATACTTTTCAATTCATGATATGGTTCCTTTTCATCATCAATCCTTTGACCTTTACTAAGCTTATCAAGTTTGCGTTCGATTCGATAAAGTCTTTGCTTCCAATACCAGCCTGTGGAGATTCCAAATATCGTCCCACCAGCCAACACAAATCCTAATAACCAGATAATAAATGCTACATTGCCAATTTCCTTCTCCCATAAAACAGCATATGATTCAGGAGGAAATAGATGAAATACAAGAGTCAATATAGCTATAGTAAGCAAAAAACTAAACAATATTCCAGATAAAATATGACGAATCACCGTACTCATATACGTTTCACCTCAATATCCCCAGAAAATAAAGAGGTGATGATTTTAACCCTTGTTGCTGCTGTATCATATTGTGCTGTTTGATAAAATATAGATTTATTGAATATTTTCTCATGGTTTTCATGAAAAACTCTCACATTTCCAAACACCGTACTATGATGGAAGCTAATCTCCACTTCATACGGTACTAGGATTTCAATATTGCCAAGTCCATGGCGAATGGAAATGACTGCTGTATCATTAGGGATCACCGTATTGCTTAAATCAATCATCCGATCCCCCATCAGCCCATGGATATTCACATCGCGCCACTGGTAAGGTGTTTCCTCTGTAAACTGATCATCAAAGAAAGTATGGTCGAATAAAGGCTCCATTCTACTGAGTGGTTCATGGTTAGAAGTACCAGGGAGCACCGGGGCAATTTTTACTGCTTTCTTCGTCGACTCGTAAAACTTCATTACAAAAATGACGATTGCTGCAAAGATGATAAATCTGACAGCCATAAGACTCAAAATGGAAAAGATCATACTAATTAAAGAAATCCAGAAAACTATCTTCCCCCAGAGTTGGTTAAAGCTTTTCCAACCGACGTAGACGAAAAATCCAGATATAATCGTAGGGATGATTGCTCCTCCAAAAGAAAACACAAACTCAATCAAAAGAAGGATGACACCAATGATTAATATCCAGTTATAATTTTTTGTAGTAAAATGTTTAAACATTGCTGGCCTCCTTCTTTTCTTAATAATTCAAGGCGCAGATGGAATCTACGCCTTATTAGTATATCACGTTTATTTGGTGTTTTCTTTTTCTAGCAATTCCTTTTCAAGCTTAGCAATTTTACTGTCGAATGTGCTTTTATAGTATGCACTGTTCACTTGATATTCAAGGTTCTCAATATATTGTTCCAGTTCAGCAAATTTTGCAAAAGGTTTGTCTGATACATCTTCAATCACTTGATTGATCCGTTGATTAGCCCGTGCGATATTTTCCCGGCCCATTAATTCCATACGACGCATATGCATATCCTTTAATCGATGCTTCATTTCTTCATACTTTTGCTCCAATGAAATCAGTTGCTCAATTGCTTCTTCACGACTGACTTTTAAGCGGTTTGCACGACTTTGGTACTCCTCATGTTCTTTCATCGCAAACTCGTGCATTGAAGTTTCCCCTGCTTTTTCAGCTATTTCCGCTTGTTTTAAGCGTTTATCCGCCAAATCTTGCGCTTTTAGATATTCACTTGAAAACTCATCTTTCAGTTTATATTGACGTTCAATTAGTTTTCTTACCTTTTCCTTCTCCTGCTCGCTCTGACGCAAATAGTGATTTAATGCTGCAATCGGGTTTTTCTCTTCCTTTTTATCCATTAGATGATGTAAATCTGAAGAAATACTGTCCATCATTCTCGTGAAAATATTTGTTGTCATATTTTATTCTCTCCTTTTATCGATTTAATTCAGCCCACTCATTCTCGAAATTGGTAAATGGGTCGTAATCCTTATTCGTGTAAATCTCCGGCTCTTCTTTCCAGCTCTTCCAAATTAAATACAGTGTGTAAATCGCCACAACACCTATCAATGCATAGATATTGGCCAGACTGATGCTTAAAATAAACAACCCAAGGATGATCCATCCTATTTTTGCGCCAGTCGAATCGGCCTGCATAAACTTTTTAAACACAATATAGAGGAGCCAAATACTTAAACCAAATATCACCATTGGTCCTAAATTCGCAAGTAACACGAAAAATGCGATTAATCCTCCAACAAAAAGTAGAAATTTCTTCATTGCATTGCCTCCTTTCTTGATCTTGACTTCATCTTATCGTGATTTTACATTCAAGATAATGAGCCACAGATATATTTTGCAGTAGGCCTAGAGGCGTATTTGAACTAAGACTGTTTGATATTGTAAGAGCAACAAAAATAGAATGGCACTTCTGCCATTCTATTTTTGTTTTCTTCGTTTTTTTATATACCAGTAAATGAATAGTACCAACCCAACAAACAACAAGACATAAACGATGGTTGAATATACATCCATAAAACTTAATATATCCTGCCAATTCTCCCCTAGTACAACTCCGATGGATACCAGGATAACGTTCCAGATTAACGTCCCTATCGTTGTCAGCAGTATAAATACCGTGAATTTCATGTTCGACATTCCGGCTGGAATCGAGATGAGACTGCGGATAAGCGGCACCATCCGGCAGAAAAACACCGTCCAATAACCGTATTTATCAAACCATGCATCCGCTTTATGAATATCTTCTCTTTTCAATCGAAGAATATGTCCATAACGATCGACTATTTTCTCCAATCGTTCCACATCAACCAGGAGGCCAATACTGTATAAAATCATTGCTCCAATAACTGAACCCAAGGTCGCTGCCGTAATGACGCCAACTACTGTGAGATTTGTATACGTAGTGAGAAATCCCCCAAATGGAAGGACAATTTCAGATGGTATAGGTGGAAATAGGTTCTCCAATGTCATCATGAGAAAAATCCCAAGATAGCCGAACTGTTCCATCACATCCGTAACCCAAGTTTGCATAATAACCTCCCTGATCATCCAGAGTAAAATGCTTTATTAATGATAAAGCCTGTCCTCTATTAAATATAGTTCATTACTGATGAATTATGTATTTGTGAATGTAAATTACGACTTTCTTAAATTAAATTCACGGGCAATCAGTTCATAAGAAGCCTTTCTTGCATCAGTATCATGAGTGATTGTTAGGACCATAAACTCATCAGTACCATATAATTCTCGTAATTCCTCTAGTGACTCGCGTACTTCTCTCGGGTTACCGATTATTTGCCGGTGATTGGACGTTCGAAGGGAATCAAGATCTTCATCACTAAAATTATATTCCAATACTTCTTTAACGGTGGGCACCTTACCGTTTCCTTCTCCTTTTGACTGCATCAACTTCCATACTTGATTACTCTTTGCCAACTCCATAGCCTCTTCCGTAGTCTCAGCACAAATCACATTAACAGTTACCATTACCTTTGGCTCTGCATTTCGGAAACGATCACGATATTCCTTCACAATGGATGGTCCATCTTCTCCACTCATAAAATCTCCGAACACATAAGGCAACCTTTTTTCTGATGCTAAAACCGCGCTCTTCATACTTGTACCAAGCAACCACGGAACTGGTTTCTCCTTTGGAACAGGTTGTGCCTTTACTTTATGGAAGATGTTGTCTTCAGGAAAATCTCCATTTAGAAAATGCAGCAACTCCTCCAATTTCTGCTCATACATTTTCACTTGCTCAAGAAAATTATCGACCAATGCTATAGAAGCTTCAGCTGAACCACCAGGTGCTCGGCCCAAGCCAAGATCAACCCTTCCAGGATATAATGTTGCCAATAAATGATAACGCTCTGCAATATTATATGGTTTATAGTTTGGCAGTAAAACTGCACCTGAGCCGATTCGAATCCGTTTTGTTTTATGTCCAATAATTCCAAGCAGAATATCGGGAGCTGGGCTCGCTAAACCATCGAAGTCATGATGTTCAGCAATCCAATAGCGATGGTAGCCCAGCTTATCTGCAAGTTCGGCTAACTCAATCGTGGCTTCTAGTGCATCTTGCGCTGATTTACCATTCGGAATAGGGACTTGATCCAAAATACTTAATTTCATGTAGAAACCTGCTTTCCTTTTGGAACATTGCTAATTCCAATCAAGCTATCTGTACAAGTATTTTTTCATAATTCCACTAGGCTTGATTGGATATAGTGATATAGTAATTCTTCCGTGTTTCGCAATGCATCTTCGTGGGTCCGTTCGTAAGCATGGGATGAATCGATTCCTGGTCCTATCAGACCATGGACAATATCATGTCCACTCCGGATTGCTGCTGATGCATCAGAGCCGTAATATGGATAGATATCTAGCTTATAGCCGATTTCATGTTTCTGAGCTAACTCCACCAATTTTTTCCTTAGTCCATAGTGATACGGGCCGCTCGCATCCTTGACACAAATGGAAACTGTATATTCATCTGTAGACTGGCCATCACCCATTGCCCCCATATCGACAGCTAAATACTCTACAGTTTCTGGAGTGATATTCGAATTCCCCCCATAACCTATCTCCTCATTATTTGAAATTAAAAAATGAGTGGTATAAGGAAGCTTGATATTTTCTGCTTTTATTCTTTTTATCAGCTGGATCAACATCGCAACACTTGCCTTATCATCCAAATGACGGGATTTAATAAAACCATTATCGGTAATTTCCACTCGAGGATCGAATGAAACAAAATCACCAACCTCTATACCGAGCTTTCGCACGTCTTCCGCATTTTCTACCCGTGCGTCAATTCTCACTTCCATATTCTCCTGACTGCGCTTTGCACTGCCTGCATCTTTATATACATGGACAGAGGTCTGATGAAGTAAAATTGTCCCAGTAACAATCTGGCCTGTGGAGGTTTCAATCTCACAGTATTCACCTTCGATGGAGTTATATGTGAAACCGCCAATTAAATCTAAACGTAAACGGCCATTACTCTTAATCTCTTTCACCATCGCCCCTAATGTATCAACATGTGCAGTGAGCATGCGGTGATCTTTATCATTCTCGCCTGGAATTGTTGCAATCAGTCCGCCTTTGCGGTTTCTTCTATTGCTTATACCTAGTTTATTTAATTCCGTTTCAATAAAAGAAATTACTTTTGTCGTATTACCCGATGGACTAGGGATGGAAACCAGTTCTTTAATCATATTTAGTGTTTCGTTTATTTTAGGGTATGCCGTCAATGTCATTCTCCCTCTCTAATTTTTTTCCTTTAGTTTATCATATGAAACACATGTTAGTCTTTTTTCAATTCCTTACTTTCCATTTCATCAACGAGAGCCTCTGCAACTCGGCAATAATAATTACTCATGTTTACAAATGAGAGAATAAGGAAAAATTTATTCCAGTAATCATCGTCTTCTTGTAACGCATCACTAGATTTTTTTACTTCATTGATTATCTCATTACTGTCATTGGAAAAGCGTTCCAAATTTTTTTCAGTTAGTTCTAAGAAGAACTCGTAAATTGGATTCAACTCAAATTCTTCCTTCATCATACGGTTATTGAGTGGGTCCAATGTTTGCTTGATATCACGAATAGATAGACTTGTTTTCATTTCATAGATCATATTAATGAGCATGACATGCTCTGGTGAATATTTTTTATTTTTTATCGGGAAGAATAATTTTCCTTTCGAGTAATTGTTGATCATCGTTTTTGTTAATATTTTTTCTTCCTCATTTCGCTTTGCTGCTGCGTACTTGTTCTCGAATAGTTGAATGACTTGGTCCATGTATAAATCAAGATTGGGTATATCATCCATCGTTAACTTTGAATCCAAATGCAAATTCTCCATCATTTCTTTTATATTATCTTCCATTATTCTTCTCCTCTTTACAAATAGCCAAGTATTATGCTATCAATTTTATAGTTGACGACTTATCGTGAACTATGATATAAATCATTATAACACGATGATATAGTTTTTAAAACTACATTATGTAGAGGAAGGGGTATATTAATGAATCAATATGTAAGGGAACCGATTAATAGCTTTACCCACTTAGCCGGAGCCATTTTTGCTCTAATCGGACTTATTGCGCTGATTGTTAAGGCAGTATCTGAGGGGCATTCCATGTTGGGACTTTTGGCAGTGATTATTTTTGGAGTCAGTATGATATTGCTTTACTCTGCTTCAGCAACTTATCATATGGTGATTGCAAAGGATAAAGTGATTTCTTGGTTACGAAGAATTGACCATTCCATGATATTTGTATTAATCGCTGGGACATACACCCCTTTTTGTTTAATTACGTTAAATAACACTTTAGGTTGGATATTATTCTGTGTAATTAATGGTCTTGCATTACTTGGTGTCATATTCAAATTAACTTGGTTTTCATCTCCTAGATGGTTGTCCACATCCATCTACCTGGTGATGGGCTGGCTCGTTATCTTTTTCACCGGTGAATTGGCACCTTCCCTTGGTACGGGCGGGATGGCTTACCTTATCCTCGGTGGGATTGCCTACACGGTTGGTGGAATCATTTATGGATTTAAACCGAAATTCCTCCAAATAAAAAATTGGGGTTTCCATGAGATTTTTCATATCTTTATTCTTTTCGGCAGTTTTTTTCATTTCATTTGTGTGTACTGGTATGTTTTGTAGTATCGCTCATTTTCATATAGTAAAGCAGCGTGTGGATTCATTTGCTTCACGCTGCTTTGTTTTTAATTCATAACTTCTAATAAATTTATTAACTTCACGAAATTGTTCTTCGAAGTTTTTTGTTTCCAATTTTCCAGCTCAGCTTGCTCATCCGTAAAGTAGAGTTTCAGCCCTTGCTTCAGCATTTTCAGTGCCTCCTCATCCGCTTCCACGTCTTTCTTCACAGATTGAAGGAGGCTTGCCCAGTGTACGAAACCTTCCGAACCAGCAATGTGCTCATGGTAAGGATAGACATTTGCCAGCTCGATTACCTTTTCAAAATCAGCTCCAAGATAAATCTCTAAAGCTAACAAGTTACCTATATACCGATGGTCACCACCAGCTTCAATTGCTTCTTTGTGGAGTTCCGCTGCTTTTTTATATTCACCTTGAAACATTAAAGCATTTGCATGATAGCTTTTGACAAAAGGATCAATATCCCCTTCAGACGCTGCTTTATACTTTTCAAACCAGATTTGATAGTTTCTCCAATCTCTTTCTGTGTAATAGTGATCCAACACCCAGAATATATAGTTAGGATCACCTGTTAGTTCTATCAATTGTTTATAGTACGGAAGCTGAAGTTCCAATAATTTACTATAATCACCATCTGCTTGTATGCCAATGATTCTCGTAATCATCCGCAAGCTGTGTGTATCTTTTGGATTCACTTCAATATCTTCTTTGTATTGTCGAAGTGCTTCTTCCAGTTTGCCTTCAATAAGCCATTCATCAGCCTTTGTTAATTCTCTCTGCTGCAAATACAATATTGGGAGGTTGCCGATACTGTCTCCAGCTAGGCGGTAACCATCACTGCGAGTAATTAGATTGCCTTTTTCATCAAAAGCTTGAACGCTCCATGAATATACTCCATGAGAGTTTTCGAACCCTAAATAGTAGGCTGGATTAAAATATTCCCATTCTGTATCATCTACACCCATAATAGAACTTGACGCGAGATTATAAATGCTTTCTACAGGAATAGTGATGGTGCTTTCTCTCGCTTCCATGTCAAGTCCTAAACTGTAAGTAAGACCGTCATCAATAATGCTAAACTGGAGGGTATAATATGCAGCTCCAGACACAGGTTCCCAACTGAACTCAATTTCATCATCCTTTAGTACAGTTCCATTTACTGGTTCATAAACTTCCATCAGTGGGGCAAGCGTAATATCATAAGCGATTTCTCCACCATCTGCATAGATCCAATCATTTAAATCAACTGGCCAAGTATATCCATCAATTTGGTCGTAATGGAATCCTACGAATATTTGATAGCTCCCAGCTACAACATTTTGAAATTCAAAGTTGCCCGAGTCATCCGTCGTCACTTGATAAAATTCATCTGGGCCCACTGAACGATTAACCATGGATGACTCACGTAAAAATACACCCGCTTGAGCAATCGGTGTTCCATCTTTCCGGCTGATGTTTCCTGACACGGTGGTTAACTCTCCGGTGGAGCTATCTATTGTGTAGTTTAAACGCTCCAAATCTTCATATACTTTGCTATATTCAATTGAGTCTTCATTTCCTTCCGCGTCCCAAGCCTTTTCAAAATCTGTCATTCCTTCTTTTACTTTAGTGAGAGCTGCGTGATTCTCACCTTTGTGTAACAGAATCAACGCCTCGTATTTTACTTTTTCAGCCTGATAATAGAAATCTCCTCTATGGATATCAATTGTTTCAAGAAAGTTCTCCGCCTTGTCTGGATTGCCCGATTGAATATAAAGTTTGACAAAAGAAAGTTCCAATTCAGATATTAAATATGAATAATCAGGATGGTTCAATCGTTCTTTAGCAAGTTTATATATTCCCTCGGCCCTTGCTTCATCACCGTTCCTTACAGCTTCAGCAGCTAGTTGCACCGCAGCATTTATTAAAGGATAATCGACGGGCCCATTCTCTAAGTAATCATTGAGATATGGCTTCTTCTCTTCCCAACTGAATAACTGGGATTCCTCCTCGATGATACTTGTCGACATGGTCGGTCCGACGTAAATATCGTAATCTCCCAGCCATTCCCCACCTAACAAATGGTTTTGAATTAAGCTGTACTTTTGAGAAGGAAAGATATTACTTTCCAAGAGTTCAATTACTTGTTCCCTTGCTACTGTGATTCCGGTTGAGTGTTTGTATTTCACCAAACCCAGTTCTATTTGGGGAATCAGGAATATCATAGCCAAAGGAAAGATCAAGAATACAGTGAAGGCTATCATTACTAAATGTTTAACTTTCAGCTTAACGCTGCTCTTCATTCTTCATCCTCCCCTCGATATCTTCTTGCCAATATCTGTTGCCTCCTATGTTAATCAACTCATTCTGTTCATATTCCACGTTTATATCTTGAATGACGAAAATCCCATAACTGAAAAGGAGAATGACAAGAACTGAACTTACAGGGAGGATTGGTATCGTGACTTCCTTATTCCAAAGCTGACTCAGTTTTTCTTTCCTGGTTGGTTGTTTTATCTTATTCAGAACGTCAACGTGTTTGGTGAAGTGTAAGTCTTTCAACTCCTGGTCAAGATGTTTCTTGATTTGCGTTTTTTCTTCCATCCGTACCGTCCTCCTTTTCTATTAAACTTGCTTTCAGCATCTCCTTTGCTCGTTTCAAGCGTGATTTCACGGTATTTTCCTTCGTATTTGTCAGAGCTGAGATTTCAGCAATTTTCAATTCATTAAAGTAAAATAAAGTAATTACCTCTCGATACTTATAATCTAGTGCGTGAATAGCAGCTGTCAGATGATGATTCCATTCCAACTCCAGCAGTTCTGCTTCTGGACTTGTCGCAGCATCCTTGTCCCTCAAGCGTTCTACTGCTTCTAAGTTGGGTATGATATGTTTATAGTTCCACGTCCTCAACTGCTGACGGCAGTGATTGATCGTAATGGTAGTCAACCAGCTCTTGATAAGTGCGTCTTTCTCCAGTTGGTTTATTTTTTTGAAAGCTGTAATAAAAGCATCTTGTACGGCTTCTTCTGCCCGTTGATGGTCTTTTACCAACAGATAAGCCATTCGGAGCAAATAGTTCCCATAAAGATTCATCACTTCAACCAATGCTTCCTCTTCTTTTTTTCTTAACCTATCGACTAGGTTCACCACTTGCTCCCTCCCCCCCTACACTTAAGATGCTGGCAAACTATATAAAGTTGCATGTTTTCAAAAAATATTATCAGATTTAATTGTACAACAAAAAACGTGCTATTCTTCGTTTAGCCGAAAAATAGCACGTTAAAATATATATTGAAACCATTACATGATTAGTTGATAGCCTTTTGCATTTCCTGTAAATTGAACTCGCGAACAGAGCGAGGCAAGAAACTGCGGATTTCGTCTGCATTATATCCAACTTGCAGACGCTTGTCGTCCAACATGATGGGACGTTTTAAAATTCCAGGATTTTCTTCGATTAATGAAAGTAATTCCTGTAGGGATAACTTTTCTAAATCAGGTTTTAACTGTTGAAATGCTTTAGAACGAGTAGAAATTATTTCCTCCGTTCCGTTATCAGTCAGACGGAGTATTTCTTTGATTTCGTCTCTTTGTAGAGGTTCTGACATGATATTTCTTTCTCTGTAAGCAATATCATGTTCTTGAAACCACTTCCGAGCCTTTCTGCAGGAAGTACAACTAGGTGTAACATAAAGCGTAACCATTCATCTACCCCCATATATTATTGAAAATAAAAAAGTTAAATTCAAATATATTTAATTACATATATCATAACGCAAATAAGCAGTTTCGTCAAGTCGGATGAGTTAAGAAACCCTACTAATTCTGAGTTTGCTTCAAATCAAGGAATCATAATGAGATGATAATTGAAGGACCTAATATTTTACTCTGTACCAAAAATAAGAGCGAGCTTCCCGAATCGGGTTACTCGCTCTGATACGTTAACTTGTGAACTGCTCTTCTTCTGTTGATCCAGTTAATGCGGTAGTAGAAGATTCTCCTCCAGAAATAACTTGTGCCACTTCATCGAAGTAACCTGTACCAACTTCACGTTGATGTCTTGTAGCTGTGTATCCATGCTGCTCACTCGCAAATTCAGCCTGCTGCAACTCAGAATAAGCTGCCATACCTTCATCTTTATATTTTCTTGCAAGTTCAAACATGCTATGGTTCAATGCATGGAAGCCAGCCAATGTAACGAACTGGAATTTATATCCCATTTTTCCTAGCTCACGTTGAAAATTAGCAATCTCAGCGTCCGACAATTTCCGTTTCCAATTAAAGGATGGTGAACAATTGTATGCCAACAATTTATCTGGATATTTTTCATGGATTGCCTCGGCAAAGCGACGTGCCTCCTCCAGATCCGGTTCTGATGTTTCACACCAGATCAAGTCTGCATATGGTGCATAAGCTAAACCTCGGGCAATCGCCTGATCAAGGCCCGCTTTTGTTCGGAAGAATCCTTCGGAAGTCCTCTCACCAGTGATGAACGGTGAGTCATACGGATCAACATCACTTGTGATCATATCTGCAGCATTCGCATCCGTCCGCGCGATAATTACCGTTGGAGTACCCATCACATCTGCTGCAAAACGAGCGGCAATCAAGTTTTTCACAGCTGTTTGTGTCGGCAGAAGTACTTTCCCGCCTAGATGGCCGCACTTCTTCTCAGAAGATAATTGATCTTCGAAGTGGACCCCAGCCGCACCCGATTCAATCATCCCTTTCATCAGTTCGAATACGTTCAACTGTCCGCCGAAACCCGCTTCTGCATCCGCAACAATAGGTGCAAACCAATCGATATCATTTTCCCCTTCTGAATAATGAATCTGATCTGCCCGCTGTAACGCCTGATTGATGCGTTTTACGACATGAGGAACACTATTAGCAGGATATAAACTTTGATCCGGATACATATGACCTGATAGATTCGCATCCGCAGCAACTTGCCACCCACTCAAGTAAATTGCTTTTAATCCTGCCTTCACTTGCTGAACCGCCTGATTTCCAGTAAGTGCACCTAATGCATTGATAAAATCTTCTTCATTAATAAGCTTCCATAGCTTTTCTGACCCTCGTTTAGCCAACGTGTGCTCAATATCCAGTGAACCCCTTAAGCGAATCACATCTTCCGCGGAATAATCTCGTACAATACCTTCCCAACGTTGATCGTTCTCCCATTCTTTCTGCAATTGCTCTGCTCTTTCTTGATACATTAATTATTTCCCCCTTTGGTTAGTTGTTCATAAGCCGGTAACGTCAGAAACTCAGCAAATGAATCCTTTTTGATTAATTCCAGAAAAATCTCAGCCGCTTTTTCATAGTTTCCTTGTTTAAAAGCCTCTGCCCCAATCCGATCTTTTATCTTCAATAATTCCTCCTGAGTGATCGTTTCCACAAGCGTAAGCGTCACCTTTCTTCCATCCGACAGCACACCCTTTGGATACCTTACCCATTGCCAAACTTGTGCACGTGAAATTTCTGCAGTTGCTGCATCTTCCATCAAATTATTTATTGGTACAGCACCTCTACCTGATAACCAAGCTGCTGTATATTGAATACCGACACTCACATTTGTCCTTAGTCCTTCTTCTGTAATATCGCCTTCTGGCAACTGGATGAGATTATCTTCCGTCACCTCCACATCTTCTCGTTTTCTGTGTACTTGATTCGGTGTCGGCATTGCTTGATTAAATACATCTGTAACAAGCTCAACCATCCCCGGGTGGGCTACCCATGTGCCATCATGCCCGTCATTCGCTTCTCGTTCTTTATCCTTTCTTACTTTTTCAAATGCGATTTTATTTTTTTCATCATCATTTTTCACTGGTATATGTGCTGCCATCCCGCCCATGGCAAATGCATTTCGTTTATGACAAGTCTTAATGGCAAGTAAGGAATAAGCACGCATGAAAGGGACTTCCATCGTAACGGCTGCACGATCAGGCAATATCCTCTCTGGATCTTTGTGGAACTTCTTAATATAACTGAAAATATAATCCCAGCGTCCACAATTCAAACCAGCAGCATGCTCACGAAGTTCAAACAGTATTTCATCCATTTCAAACGCTGCGGTGATTGTTTCAATTAATACCGTTGCCTTAATAGTGCCTTGCGGAATACCGAGCTCATTTTGTGAAAAAACAAAGATATCATTCCAAAGTCTTGCTTCTAAATGGTTTTCTATTTTTGGCAAATAAAAATATGGACCGCTACCTTGAGCCAATAATTCTGAAGCGTTATGGTACAGGTAAAGCCCGAAATCTACTAAACTTCCAGACATTGGTTTTCCATTCACCATTAAATGATTTTCTTCCAAATGCCATCCTCTTGGACGGACGATTAGTACAGCCGGATTTTCGTTCAGCACATATTTTTTACCATTTGGTCCTGTAAAATCAATTGTTCTTCTCACAGCATCTTTTAAATTGATTTGACCATTCATCATATTTTCCCAAGTTGGAGAGGTAGCGTCTTCAAAGTCTGCCATAAATGCTTTTGCACCGGAGTTCAAAGCATTTATAATCATCTTCCTCTCTACGGGTCCAGTAATTTCTACCCTGCGATCTCGCAGGTCTTTTGGTATTTGTCCAACGGTCCATTCACTTTCGCGAATATGCTTCGTCTCTTCCAGAAATTTTAAGTGTTTTCCTTCATTAAGCTTTTTTTGGATCTGTTGCCTAATCTCTAATAAATTTCTTCGTCGTTCATCGAAGTTCGTGTGAAGCTTTTCCAGAAACTCCAACGCTTGAGGCGTCAGAATTTCCGGAAAGGTTTCCCTGTGCTCGATTTCCACGGCAGATTGATTGGTAAGCATCTTGATTCATCACCCCTTGTTGTACTATAGAAACAATAACCCCTCATTGTTATATAACAATAAAATCAAAAAAATTAATCACCCTCTTTTTTCGATAAACAATAATCACACTCCATCGTATAGCTTTTAGCATCCACTTCTTGACCGCACTCAGGACACGACACGTGACCATACTTTATCATGTTGTTTTCCTCCTTTTATATAACAATCTAATTAATTGTTATCTTGTTATAATACAGTCTATTCGAAATCAAATTATATTGCAACCCCTTTTTCTGAAAAAATAGAAGAATAATTATTCTTGTAAATTTCGTTATTTGAAAAGTGCTGATATACGAAGGTTTACCTGGTGATTCAACCGTCCAAAAAGGATAAAATATTTCGAGAAACTTCCTGCGATTTCTCCTCGGTAATTAAATGTCCAGCTTTCTCGTAGGTATATAAATGACTATTTGGAAGGTCTTCTGATAAACGAACACCAATCTGTACTGGTACAACTCGATCCTCCAATCCCCAAATCAACAATACTGGTTGATGTATCTCCTTTAACTGTTCACTGCTTAGATCACCTTCACGGAAACGCAAAAGACGTATTAAAGTTTTATAGAAGTTCTTTTCTTGTAAAGGCTGACTATATGCTTCAATCAAGTCTCTCGATACAAAGGTTGTATCATATAACACATTCTCCAAATATTGTTGGACAGTCTTCTTATGCACGAACCGCTTGGCCACTTGTGCACTAAATGGAAGATAGGAAGCGTATCTTTGCCAAGCCCTTGCTTTATCCAAATAGCCAGAGCTCGCGATCAATACAAGTTTATCAATCCTTTCCGGCACCAGGATTGTCGAATGGAGAGCAACTTGACCACCCATGGAATGTCCTACAATTGAGGCCTTGTCCAAATTGAAATAATCCATGCAAGCAGTAATCAGCCTTCCATAATTCTCATATGTATACGTGAAAGTAGTGCTCTTCTCACTTTTTCCGAATCCCGGCAAATCAATAGCAATTATCGAATGGCTATCAGACAACTTTGGAATAACCCGTCGAAACGTAGAAACAGAGGATACAAATCCATGGATAAAAATGATCGGGGGTTTATCTTGAAGTAAATGTTCACAATAAATATTCATGTTTGACAAGCGAATGATTTCTTTTGTTAGCGACTTCATGATGATCATCTCTCCAGCTGTGTCATTTTCATTTTATTATATAAATCTCCATCAAAATTAAACATGCAGACAAACCCACATGTTTAATTAGTACTATACCCGTTTTTTATTAAATATATGGAGGATTACTTTGTATATCGATTTGCATAGGAACTGGCTACAAAAGCTTCTGGTTTGATTTTCGGCTCTATACCCAACGCTTCCATTCTTGCAAGCATTTCATTTACAAATATTCTAGTTTTATTTTTATTGCCAGAACCGATGTCAATATGACCTTCTATTGTAAAGGAACCACCGCGATATATATTAGGTAAAACAATCTCAATCAACTCTTCTTTTCTTTCTTCTGTAAACATACTGACAACTTCTTCTGTCAAACTCGTTTCAAAAGAAATTCGTTCATGCAGCTGGTTCATTTTCCTTGGTACGATAACTTTACGAATACATGCCCAGGCTCCTTTTGTTTCACATTGAATAACGATTCCGGTAATAAAACGAGTATACGTGGAATGAACTTGAGAATCTGTTCCGAACATCAATTTATAACTGCCGTACGGATCCTTTTCCATAAACCTTTTTATGTTCTGAAACACCTGTTGAAAAGACATGTTTTTTTCGCTTAAGTTTTCGAACGTGTAGTTGTATAAGTGGAATCTAGCCAAGAACATGACCTCCTCTTATGATTAAGATATGATGGACACCTTTTCATCGTTCAATTATAAGCTACATTCAAACCGAAAATTATAAAGATTATGTAAAATTAATGGTACGAAACTTCATATCCTATCTTTCTCCAGTGGCAGAAGCTTACTATTCATAGATTTCCCATATATTCCATTTTTATTTCAGAAAATCAGAGCCTTCTCGAAAATAGTATGGAAGTCAAACAAATCAATGAATAAAATGAGGAAATATCGTATAATGGACCTATCAGAAATTATAAGGAGCGTATTCATGTTTAAGTTAATTGCGATTGATATGGATGGAACATTATTAAATGATTATCATGAAGTTCCTCAAGAGGTAAAAGATACGTTAGTCGAAGCAAAAAAACTTGGAATCAAGATTGTGCTTTGTTCGGGGCGGCCAATTGTCGGCATGCGGGAATATGTAAAAGAATTGAATTTGAATGAAGCAGAAGACTATGCTATCGCCTTTAATGGTGCCTATATCGAGAATTCAAACACCGGTGAAGTAGTGAATGAGTTCTCTATGGAAAATAAGCATTTACTTCAATTGTATGAGCTGAGCCTTGAGTTGAATACACCGATGCATTTCTTTGATGTAGAACAACTATATACTCCCAATCAAAAGATCAGTAAATATACGATATTAGAATCCTACTTGAACGATATCCCTTTAAACTTCTGTCCGGTCAATGAATTTCCGAAAGAGCGCACTATCCCGAATATCATGTATATCAATGAGCCGAGTAAGATATCTAAAATAATGGAAAAACTACCTGAGGGATTAAGTGAAGAATACGCTATTGTAAAAAGTGCCCCACATTTCCTTGAATTTACTCATCCGGACGCAACGAAAGGTAATGCGGTCAAGTTACTGGCAACGAAGCTTGGAATTAAACAACATGAAATAATGGCCATCGGGGATAATGGAAATGATATCTCCATGATTCAATTTGCAGGTTGTGGAGTAGCGATGAAGAACGCGATTCCAGAAGTTAAAGCGGTCGCTGACTACGAAACCCTTACGAACAATGAAGGTGGAGTAGCTCATGCCATCCAAAAATTCATATTAGATCAAATGAAAGTGTAAAGTTTGGCAATCAAACTTCATACAAAAAATCGAACCAACCAACTGTGGTTCGATTTTTTTATTACTTTTCTTCAAAAATATGTACACAAAAGAGAAATGACCAGTAATATCGTTTTTACACAATGAAAAGTAGAATCTTTAAAAATGACTAATCGGATTATTTCATGAGATAATAAAATAGAACCTTATAGATTGGAGACTTTAACATGAAATGTAAAATCAATCGTAATGCTGCAAAGGAATTAAAGAAAATGCTGGAAACCGATGAAGCGGAAGGCAAAATGATTCGAGTTTATATCGATCATATCCACGGGGACCATGCACATTACGGCTTAAGTCTGGATACTCCACAAGAACATGACGAAATTGTACAGACGGACAAAGATATCGAAATTTTACTGGATAGCCGCGAAGATTTTCTGGACGGAATCTGGATCCAATATTTCTATGTCGGGGACAATCCTGGATTTATGATTACGAACCCATCTAAAGGTGGACATGTACATCATTAAAAGGTAAATCCCATCTTTAAATTATTTACACCAAATTCGTTATGAAATGGGACATTAGGTCGGTTTGCCCTTCCTCTTGTCCCATTTTTATTGCCAATATCATTACTTTTTTAATCTAAAATTTTCTCGACGGATTGACGGGAATCTAAGATGTTATCCTAACTTATGCCTCCGCCCTAATTTTAAACACGAACGTTGTACTATGATATATGAAATAGAAAAATCCCTAAACATTATATATGCCAGGGATTTTTAAAGCTTTAACCAATATCTTTCTCCATTTTTTCTTTTTTTCTTTTAAATATTACCCTAAATAAAGTGGGAATCCCATATCCACTTATACCTGAATCAATTCGCATTAACTCCCAGCCTTCTTTTTCATGAGAATCAACGACGGATTGGTAGTCTTCTTCTGGCGAAAGTTTGAAAGCTGACAACTTGACCTCTACAACTTTATGTTCATACACCCAAATCCCCCCCTATCCCCTACAATACATGTAACATACTATGTTAGTATGTATTATTAATATATCATTTTATACTATATTTTCAAAATAATCAGTGCTTATTGGATTTATAACTCTTAAAGAAAATATTAAATAACTGTAAAATACAATGACTATTAAAAGGAGATTTGAATACATAAGATTTACTGGGGAACATAAAGGTATCCTTTTTCTCGATTTTAATACAGCAAATTCACCTGAATTTCCACAGTCTGTTCTTGGTTGGTTTAAAAGTGTTATTGAAGAAAATGTTATAGTACCTCACGTAATGACCTTATCAACTGTCGACCAAATTGGAACTCATAATGCATGAGTATTAATTATATAAGTTTTGATATTTTGCAACATCAGCTACAAGTGGAAAAGGTGAATAATTAGAAAGCAATAAAACCTTTTATTGGCCGGAAGAAGTGAGACAAAGATACGGGGGATAACTTCTAAATTTCCAGCTAAAGTGAGCGTACTTGACTTCTCAGAAAGGTCAATAGGAGCAAAAATATTAACGTTAATCGAAAAGCAATGTAAGAGGTTAACACAGCGGAAAAAAATTAGTATAAACGTTGGATGTACTTAAGAATAAACCTAATACAGTTAGTGCTGATTGGATATTATTATATGCAGTTGATGCAAACGAGCTTTAATTTCTTACAGAGGAAATCCAGAAACAAAGCACATCCGGGTGACATACTTCATAAAGGAGATAGTTGGAATCTTCATTTTTATGGCCGTGATAGATTAGCTAGAAATAAAAAAACCACCAACATTATGTATTGGTGGAGACGGTGGGAATCGAACCCACGTCCAGAGATATTGCCACTCAGGCTTCTACACGTGTAGTTGGTATATTAGTATTTCGCTATCCACTCAGCCTACCAACAGGCTTTGTGAAAGCTAGTCTGGTTAATCTCGACTGACGATCCTCAGACGGTGGAAGTCAGTCCAGCCTGCTAGAGTTTGAGACCCTTCAATCTGCAACACAGGCAATTGCAGGAAGGATCCTTTAGTCAGTGCTTATGCAGCTGCTAAAGAGTAGTTTTCGTTTTTGCCAGTTATAGGCGTTTACGTTTTACGAGCCGTAACCTCGACGCGCAACCTGAGCTCAACCTACCCCTGTCGAATCCGTAACGTCCCCATAAAATGAGAACTGCTAGGGCTGTTTTCAAGCTCTGTGTTCATTATAGCATAAAGTGAACAAAATGAAAAGGGGGAGCGGGCAGTTGCCTCTTATTGGTTGTGCTCCTTCATCGCCCGGTCCGCATCCCGTTTCATTTGTTTCCGTTTCATATCTTCACGCTTATCAAATTTCTTTTTACCTTTACCTAAGCCGATCAGCACTTTTGCATAACCATTTTTAATATAAATTTTCAGTGGTACAAGCGTATATCCTTCTTGTTTCGTCAAACCGATCAATTTATCAATTTGCTTCCGGTGCAGCAACAGTTTCCTGGAGCGGGTCGGGTCATGATTGTATCGGTTGCCTTGTTCATACTCAGCAATATGAAGATTAACCAGATATACCTCTCCGTTTACAATCCGAGCGTGAGCATCTTTGATATTCACCCGACCGAGCCTTAGGGATTTAATTTCTGTTCCTTGAAGGACTATCCCTGCTTCATACGTATCTTCAATAAAATAATCATGTCGTGCTTTTCTGTTTTCTGCGATTGATTTTCCTAATCCTTTAGGCATAATTACACCTCCCACGAAAACCTTGCATAGAATATAATTCTATCAAATTCCAGCGAATATGCCAACAATCAAGGCCTATTGTAAATAAATGAGGCTGATTGCCATAATTGCCATACCTGCTATCACACCGTAGATCGATAAATGTGTTTGGTCGTAACGCTTTGCTGCCGGTAAAAGTTCATCCAACGAGATGAACACCATTATTCCAGCAACCATGGCAAAAATTATCCCAAACAATGCCTCACTTAAGAAAGGCATCAAAACAAGGAATGCAATGACGGCTCCTATCGGTTCAGCTAAGCCCGACAGAAAAGAATACTTAAAAGCTTTCTTCTTGTTCCCTGTAGCATAGTAAATCGGCACAGATACTGCAATCCCTTCAGGAATATTATGAATCGCTACTGCGACCGCGATGGCAAACCCAATCGAGGGATCTTGCAATGTCGAGACGAAAGTGGCAATCCCCTCCGGAAAGTTGTGGATAGCAATAGCCAACGCAGTGAACATTCCCATTTTCATCAATTCCGGATCGTTAATTGCATTTCCTGGTTTCTTCATATCCTCAACTTTTTTAACTTCATGGGGATTAGAGTACGTGGGAATGAATCGATCAATAATCCCAATAACTAACATTCCACCGAAAAATGCAACGACAGTTATCCAATACCCTTCTGTATCTCCAAAGGAAGAAACTAGTGCATCTTTTGCTTTGAAAAATATCTCAATCATTGATACGTAAATCATTACACCTGCAGAAAGACCAAGTGCAAATGAAAGGAATTTCGTATTCGTAGTTTTTGTAAAGAACGCGAGTAAACTTCCAACGCCGGTAGCAAGACCAGCAAAAAGCGTAAAAAGTAATGCTAGACCTACATGTTCCAATTTTTCACCCCCGCCATTACAGCGAATCAAAATGATATAAATTTACTTCTAGAATAAGTATATGTGAAACCCAACTTAGCTGTCAACAAATATTTTTACCATGCGCAACTTTTATTATAATTGAGAGTAAATAAAAACAGCGAGACCTCTCTCCCGCTGTTTATTTCTACTTTCTTCTTTTCCGTTTCTTCTTCATTCCATTCGCTTTTCCTTTGGAATTACTCTGTCGTTTTGCACCGACTTCTTGTTTCACTGGTTTACGACGTTTTTTTGGCTTGGCTTCCACAAGTTCAAAATCAACCACTCGTTCTTCAAGATTGACTTGAACCACCCTTACCTTCACAGCATCACCGACTCGATACATTTTTGCCGTATGCTCACCGATAAGAGCATGAGCCCGATCATTGTAATGATAATAATCATCCACTAAATAACTGACGTGGACAAGCCCTTCCACCGTGTTCTCCAGCTCCACAAAAAGCCCGAAGTTTGTTACAGAACTAATGACACCCTCATATTCTTCACCGACTTTATCAAGCATAAATTCGGCTTTCTTCAAATCATCCGTTTCTCGTTCTGCATCAACTGCACGCCGTTCCATCTCAGACGTATGTCTAGCAATTTCCGGAAGTGATTCTCTCCAGGTGGCAAGTGTTTTTCTATCCATTTCTTTATCAAAAAGATACGTACGGATCAATCGATGGACAATCAAGTCCGGGTACCTACGGATTGGAGAAGTGAAATGGGTATAAAACTCTGTTGCGAGTCCAAAGTGACCGACGCTCTCAGGTGCATATTTCGCTTGTTTCATAGAACGCAGCATCAATCGGGAAACAATCATTTCCTCTGGCTCATCTTTTAATTTTTCCAACACTTTTTGCAAAGCTTGAGGATGAACATCATTCGCCTTCCCCTTCACCGGAACACCTAAACTTGCTAGAAATTCGAAAAAGCTTTCTAATTTTCCTGAGTCTGGTTCTTCATGTATCCGATGGATAAATGGTACATCTAGCCAGTGAAAATGCTCTGCAATCGTTTCATTGGCAGCAAGCATGAATTCTTCGATTAAACGTTCTCCAACAGAACGCTCACGTAAAACTACGTCCGTAGCTTTACCATCATCATCCACGAGAACTTTTGCCTCTTTGAAATCAAAATCAATCGCTCCACGGCCTTTCCGCTTTCCACGTAAAATTTCCGCAAGCTTTTCCATATGTTCAAACATTGGTACCAAATCGGCGTACTTTTCCCGTAGCTCCTCATCAAGATCGACCAGAATTTTATTTACATCTGAATAAGTCATACGTTCCGTCGTATTGATCACACTTGGGAAAATTTCATGTTTCACTACTTCCCCACTGGAATTGAATTCCATTTCACAGCCAATTGTCAGACGGTCTACTTGGGGGTTGAGTGAACAAATACCATTGGATAATCGATGAGGAATCATCGGGATAACTCTATCGACCAAATATACACTCGTCCCTCTCTCAAATGCTTCTTTGTCAATTGGAGAGTCCTTTTCCACATAGTGTGTCACATCTGCAATATAAACACCAAGCAAGTAATTGCCATTATCCAACTTTTTTACTGAAACAGCATCATCCAAGTCTTTCGCATCCGCTCCATCGATCGTGACAATCACTTCATCGCGTCGGTCCTTACGTCCTTCCAACTCTTCCGGGGCTATTACCTCAGGAGTTTCAGCCGCCTGCTTTAACACTTCGTCAGGGAAATCGATGGATATGCCATGTTTATAGATGATGGAAATGATATCAATTCCCGGGTCATTTTTATGCCCAAGAATCTGAGTAATCTCCGCTTCTGCACTACTCCACGCTTCAGGGTATTTCGTAATCCGGGCAATGACTTTGTGACCGTCTACCGCACCGTTCGCTTTACTCTTCGGTATAAAGATATCATTAGGAATCCGCTTATCATCTGGTATGACAAATCCAAAATTCTGGTTATCATCATACGTTCCCACGACTTCTGTAACTGCACGTTCCAGTATACGGAGAACAACTCCTTCTGCCCGTTCGCCAGCATTAGAAGGCTTATCCCGTCGGACTAAGACCTTATCTCCGTTCATCGCAGAGGCTAAGTCCGATGGATTAATATATATATCCTCCTGCCCCTCCTCTTCCGGCAGCAGAAAAGCGAATCCTTTTTTATGCATTTGGATTTTTCCCAATACAAGGTTCATTTTTTCCGGTAGACCATAACGATTTTTTCTAGTACGGACGAGCTCACCAGTTTCCTCCAAGTGATTAAGTGTTTTGATTAATTCTTTAAATTCTTCTGCATCCGTAATCTCCATACTTTCTTCTATTTCATCCACACTTAATGGTCTCGAATCTCTTTCATTAAAAAATGTAAGAATTCTATCTTTCATCATCTCACCTACTTTCATTATATTTATTACCTTTCACAGCTTTTTTTAATCATTCTTTCCAATCGAGCTTATTCAAGAAGTCGAGGATGTCATTATGTAGTTCATCTTTTTGTTTATCTATCGTGATGACATGCCCTGATTCTTCGTACCATTTGATGTCTTTTAAGTCTGCCTCTACATTTTCATAAATGTAATTGGCACTTTCTGTGTTGATCATTTTATCTTGGCGGGCTTGTACTACAAATGTTGGTGTATAGATCGTATCGATATTTTCCCTAACCTCATCAATCTTTTCTTTAATCATTGGAAACAGCTTCGGTGCAGAAGTCATTAATTCCTGGACTTCTTTTTCTATCGTTCCTTTTTCCTTTCCTTCAAGCTGTTTATACTCTTTAGAAAACCACTCAAATCCTTGGGTCAACTGCTTTTCATTATCAAAAAACATTGGTGCGCACATGGAGATGATTCCTTTGATTTCTGTTGTGTAGGCAAGTTTCAATCCAAACACCCCACCCAACGAAAGACCGGCAACAGCAATTTCTTCGTATCCTAGTTCTTTTAAATGCTGGAAAGCTTGCTGAACATCTGCCCACCATTCATCAGCATTTGTTTTGACCAATTCCTCTGGCGGAAGTCCATGGCCTCGGTATATTGGTGCATGCGAAGTGTACCCTTCTTTCTCCAAATATCTCCCGAGCATTCTTACATCTGCTGTATGTCCTGTAAATCCGTGCAATAACAGTACAGCCCGAGGTCCAGCTTCAAAAGTAAATGGCATTGGCTGCTTAATTTTCATCCTAATCTGCTCCTTTACCAGCTATTTCAAAATTTTAAAAACCCTTACCACATGCGTGATAAGGGTAGACTTTACTATAAAACATATGCACTTAAAAATGCTAAGAGGAAAAAGATAACTCCTGTAACAATCGTACCACGATGTAAAATCAAGTCAATTCCTCTTGCTTTTTGCTTACCAAATAATTGTTCAGCACCACCGGAAATCGCTCCAGAAAGTCCTGCACTTTTCCCAGATTGTAATAGTACAAATACGATAAGAATAATTGCATCGATTACAAGTAGAATATTAACTGCCATCACCATGTTATAATGACACCTCCCGTGCGACTATAAGTGAAACTTCACTAAGATCTGAGGAATTCCATTCCCTTTCTCTACAGCAATTAGCTGAACAGATTCGGAGATTTACCCAGTTCAATGTGTATTAACTATTATATACTTTATCACAAGTATATTTTACATAGCAAGACTATTATTACATTTTCATTGATGGACGTTCAAACTTTTCCATTTTCTATTAAAGCACGTTATAATAGATAGTATAGGAGGATGAGGGTACATGAATGAAAGTTTTTGGTTTACTGCAAGCGACGATTGTGAATTATATATTCAAAAATGGGAAATAGGGCTTGCAGAAGCAAAAGCTGTAATTCTCATCTCCCACGGCATGACCGAGCATATCGGCCGCTATGATCATCTTGCATCCCACTTCAATAAACAAGGTTTCATCGTCTATGGTGACGACCACCGAGGCCACGGTAAAACCGGTGAAAAACAAGGCCAACTTGGTTTCATTGCTGAAAGCAATGGTTTTGATCGGATGGTAGAGGATACTCATGATCTAATTCAGTATATTAAAAAAGAACATCCCAGCTTGCCTATTTTCATTTATGGCCACAGCATGGGCTCTTTTATTGCAAGGAATTATATTCAAAAATATTCTCATGAAGTGGCGGGAGTAATACTATCAGGCTCTGGATTCTTCCCTGAAAAGAGCAGTAGATTAGGTCTAGAAATAGCCACACTTCAGGAACCGAGAAAAGAATCGACCTTGATGAACAATCTCGTATTCGGTAATTATAATAATAAGATAGTAGAGCGTTTGACCAGTTTCGACTGGTTGACTAGAGACAGCAAAGTCGTAGAGGAGTATGTTACTGACCCTCTTTCAGGATACGTCCCTTCTGCAGGTTTTTTCGTTGATTTATTGACAGGTATCTTAACGATGCAGGATGAAGAGAAAAATAAAGGAATCAGAAAAGATTTACCGATACTTTTTATTAGTGGTGATGCAGACCCTGTAGGAAATTATAGCAAAGGGGTATTTAAGGCAGCGGAAAGTTATGCAAAAGCCGATATAGAAAATATTCTTGTTGCCGTCTACCCAGAAGCCCGGCATGAATTGCATAACGAATTGAATAAGCAAGAAGTATTTCGATTTATCAACCAATGGATAAGTAAGCAACTTCATAAGGAGTGATTGACTTGAAGAAAATTAATGGTGTAGCTGCAGCAGCAGGTATTGCAATTTCAAAAGTTTACGAATTGGAGACTCCAGATTTATCTTATGAAAAAACGAAAGCAACAGATCCTGAACACGAAATAAATCGTCTGGACAATGCGTTACATGCATCCATCGAAGAATTGGAAAAAATTAAAGAACATACGAGAAATACAATTGGCGAAGATCATGCTGAGATTTTCTCCGCACATTTACTTATTTTGAATGACCCGGAACTGATCGATCCGATGAAAGAGAAAATAAAAGAAGAAAGCTTTATAGCTGAAGCGGCCTTAGAAGAAGTTTCAACAAGCTTTATTAATCTATTCGAAAATATGGATAATGAATATATGCGTGAACGGGCTGCAGATATCCGTGATGTAACCCAACGTGTACTTGCTCACCTGCTTGAGGTGCAATTCCCAGATCCAGCACTAATCGACGAAGAGGTTATCGTTATTGCTAATGACCTGACCCCTTCTGATACTGCACAACTAAATCGGGAATTTGTAAAGGGATTCGCAACGGATATCGGAGGTAGAACTTCACACTCAGCTATCATGGCCCGTTCTCTGGAGATCCCAGCAGTTGTTGGGACAAGTGTGATCACCGAAACAGTACAAGCTGGTGATATCGTCATCGTCGACGGCCTAGAGGGTAATGTCATCATAAACCCAGATGAAGCGACATTATCAGAGTATCGTGAAAAACAAGCAAAATACGAACAACAAAAACAGGAATGGGCAAAGTTAAAAAATGAAAAAACTTATTCTGCTGATGGAGTACAAGTTGAACTCGCTGCCAATATTGGTACGCCGGATGATATCGAAGGTGTACTTAACAATGGTGGAGAAGCAGTAGGCTTATATCGGACAGAATTCTTATATATGGGCAAGTCTTCCCTGCCTAGTGAAGAGGAACAATACGAAGCATATAAATCCGTTCTAGAACAAATGGACGGAAAAGCAGTTGTCGTTCGAACGCTTGATATCGGAGGAGATAAAGAACTAAGTTATCTCGATTTGCCTAAAGAAATGAACCCGTTTCTCGGTTTCCGTGCCATTCGTTTCTGTTTAGAAAATGAAGATGTGTTCCGTCCTCAGCTTCGAGCTCTTTTAAGAGCAAGCGTTCATGGAAACTTGAAAATCATGTTCCCAATGATAGCTACGCTTGAAGAGTTCCGAGCAGCTAAGGCGTTGCTCTTGGAGGAAAAAGAGTCACTTAAAAATGAAGGAATAGCTGTATCAGATGATATTGAAGTTGGTATCATGGTGGAAATCCCTTCCACGGCTGTGCTTGCACGCCAGTTTGCCAAAGAAGTTGATTTCTTCAGTATTGGTACGAACGATTTAATTCAATACACGATGGCAGCAGATCGGATGAACGAGCAAGTTTCCTACTTATACCAGCCGTACCATCCTGCAATTCTTAATTTAGTCAATAACGTTATTGAAGCTGCTCATAGCGAAGGTAAGTGGGTTGGCATGTGTGGTGAAATGGCAGGCGATCCAATCGCCATTCCAATATTGCTTGGTCTTGGACTAGATGAATTTAGTATGAGTGCCACATCCATTCTACCAGCAAGAACACAAATCAAAAATCTTTCTAAAGAAGAGATGGCATCCTATAAAGAGCAATTGCTGAATATGGGTACAGACGAAGAAGTGGTCGAGTTTATTAAAGAAAAAACAAATATGTAATATTATGGGTCAATCAAGATAATCCTTGATTGACCCATTTTTATTAAGAAGAATAATATGATTGTTTTGCTTTTACCGTAAATATCCATATTTACTCTTTATTCGATTACCTCAAGAAACTCCTTAACAGGTTTTCTCCCCTTATCCCTCGTCACTTTTTCTGGATAACCAATTTGCAAGACAGCTGAAATTTTATGTTTATCTGGGTCCAGCCCAATTTCTTTGATGAACTGTTCATCATGCATATAAGGCGTTATCGTCCAAAGCATTCCAATATCATATTCCCAAGCTGCAAGCTGACAATTTTGGATAAATGCAGCAATCGATGAGTACTCTTCTTCATTACGGATTCGGTCTTGCGGTTTTTCATAATAAATCAGTGCATGATGTGGAATCGTCAAGAGAAAATTACCGATAGACTCCCTGGAACGAACTGCTTTTGGTGAATCACCTTTGGGGAGCATCCCAACACGCTGATAACTGTTTAAAATGGCTTGGACTAGTATTTGTTTTCCTTTTCCTTGATAAAGCTTAATTCGCCATGCTTCTGACATATAGTGGGTTGGTGCATAGGAACCATATGTAAATATCTCCTTTAAGGTCGCAATATCGATCTCTTCATTTTTAAATGCAAGCGTGGAACGCCTTTCTTTTATCGTTCGTAATATATCCATGTACATCCCCCATTCAAATTGATTATAACGATACTGTAACCTCACTACAATAAGAACAATGAGTAGGAGGGTATTCTTTGCTGTAAGGACAGGAAGTGGACATTTGAGGTATTCCAGTCTTTACGAGGGTTATAAGTACAAGTAACCATGTATTCTCCTGTCCATTCATGTCCTTGTAAAGCTATAAGAACAGGAATTAACTCATCGTCGTTCCTATTCATGTACTTACAAGAGGTCTAAGTACAAGTAATCCTGCATTCTCATGTCCATTCTTGTCCTTATAAAGACTATAAGAACACGAATAAGTCCATCCCCATCCCTATTCATGCACTTACAAAGCATATAAGAACAAGTATCGCTGCATTCTCATGTCCATTCGTGTCCTTATAAAGGCTATAAGAACACGAATAAGTCCATCCCCATCCCTATTCATGCACTTACAAAGCATATAAGAACAAGTATCAATACATTCTTATGTCCATTCGTGTCCTTATAAAGACTATAAGAACACGAATAAGTCCATCCCAATGCCTATCCATGCGCTTACAAAGCATATAAGAACAAGTATTAATGCATTCTCATGTCCATTCGTGTCCTTATATAGGGTATAAGGACACGAATGAGTCCATCCCCATGCCTATTCATGCACTTACAAAGCATATAGGAACAAGTATCGCTGCATTCTCATGTCCATTCGTGTCCTTATAAAGACTATAAGATCACGAATAAGTCCATCCCCATGCCTATTCATGCACTTACAAAGCATATAAGAACAAGTATCAATGCATTCTTATGTCCATTCGTGTCCTTATAAAGGCTATAAGAACACGAATCAAGCCATCCCCATGCCTATTCATGTACTTACAAGGGTTATAACTACAAGTAACAGGGCATTCCCCTCTCCATTCGCGTCCTTAGAAAGCATCTAAGGACGCATAAGGAGAACTTCCGTTGTTCTAGCAATTTTAGAACATGACAACCTAGAAAGTTAAGCATAAAAATACCCTAGACTAAATTCAGCCTAGGGTATTTTCTATAGATTTATTTTTTTAAGTTGTAAAATGCTGTTTCGCCTGCGTACTCACCTAAGCCAGCGAGTTCATCTTCAATGCGTAACAATTGGTTGTATTTCGCAACACGGTCTGTACGGGATGGTGCACCAGTTTTGATTTGACCTGCGTTCGTTGCTACTGCAATATCTGCAATTGTCGCGTCTTCTGTTTCCCCAGAACGGTGAGAAATTACTGCTGTGTATCCAGCACGTTTCGCCATTTCAATTGCTTCAAACGTTTCAGTAAGTGTACCAATTTGGTTCACTTTGATGAGGATGGAATTTCCTACACCTTTTTCAATTCCTTCAGAAAGCTTAGCAGTATTAGTAACGAACAAGTCATCACCAACTAGTTGAACTCGGTCGCCGATACGGTCCGTCAACAACTTGAAGCCTTCCCAGTCATTTTCATCAAGACCATCTTCAATCGAAACGATAGGGTATTTATTGATCATCTCTTCATACCAGTCAACCATTTCTTCAGAAGTACGAACGACACCTTCACCTTTAAGGTTGTATTTACCATCTTCGTAAATCTCAGAAGCGGCTACGTCCATTGCAAGTTTAATTTCTTCACCTGGTTTGTAACCAGCAGCTTCAATCGCTTCAATGATTGTCTGTAATGCTTCTTCGTTTGAAGAAAGGTTAGGAGCAAATCCACCTTCATCACCAACAGCGGTGTTTAGGCCTTTGTCAGATAGAACTTTCTTCAAGGAATGGAAGATTTCCGTACCGATGCGTAACGCTTCTTTAAATGTTGGAGCAGCAACCGGCATAATCATGAATTCTTGAATATCCACGTTATTATCCGCATGTTCTCCACCGTTCAAGATATTCATCATCGGAGTCGGCAATACTTTTGCGTTAAATCCACCAAGATAATTGTAAAGTGGAAGATCTAGATAGCTGGATGCAGCATGAGCAGCAGCCATAGATACGCCTAAAATAGCGTTGGCACCTAATTTACCCTTGTTTTCTGTGCCATCCAACTCTATCAATAGAGCATCAATCACGTTTTGTCTTGTAACATCAAGACCGATTAATTCTGGAGCGATAATCTCATTAACATTTTTAACTGCTTTTTCAACACCTTTTCCAAGGTAACGGCTTTTATCTCCATCACGAAGTTCAACTGCTTCATATTCACCAGTTGAAGCACCACTTGGAACTAGTGAAGATCCGAAACCACCGGATTCTGTTGAAATTTCAACCTCAACTGTCGGGTTCCCACGGGAGTCTAATACTTCTCTTGCATAAACATCAGTAATGTATGGCATGTTAACATCTCTCCTTTTTTCATCTAGCTTAAGTAAAGCTTAATTTTTATCAATTAGCAAGGAATTACCTGTCATCTCATCTGGTTTCTCTATCCCCAGCACATCAAGTAAAGTTGGTGCCAAGTCAGCCAAGATACCACCATCTTTTAAGGCAACACCTTGTTTTGTTACAATGACCGGTACCGGATTAGTCGTATGAGCCGTCATTGGATTACCATCTAATGTAGTAACTTCATCTGAGTTACCGTGGTCTGCCGTAATAATCGCAGTACCACCAAGTTCGATAATTTTATCGACAATCTTGCCTAAACATTCATCCACTGCTTCAATTGCCTTAATTGTCGGTTCTAACTTTCCAGAATGTCCAACCATATCTGGGTTGGCGAAGTTAAGGATAATTGCATTCTGATTCCCTTCTTCCAATTCCTTCATCAAGGCATCCGTCACTTCATAGGCACTCATTTCCGGTTTTAGATCATACGTCGCAACTTTTGGTGAATCAATTAAAATACGTTTTTCTCCTGGAAATTCTTCATGACGACCACCACTCATAAAGTAAGTGACATGCGGATACTTTTCCGTTTCAGCAATGCGGAGCTGATTCAATCCGTTATCCGAGATCACTTCTCCTACAGTTTTACGTAGATTAGTCGGTCCAAAAGCTACTGAACTATTGATATCATCACTATAATTTGTAAAAGTTACAAAATCGATATCTTGCGGAACATTATCCCCACGTTCAAAATCGCGGAAGTCTGCATCAGTAAAGGTCCTTGAGATTTGAATCGCGCGATCTGGACGGAAGTTATAGAAAATGATGGAATCATTATCTTCAATCTTTCCGATAGGTTCACCGTTATCATCTACAATGACAGATGGAAGGATAAATTCATCGACAACACCTTGCTCATAGGAATCATAAACTACATCAATTGGCTTATGATATTTTGGTCCTTTTCCATGTACCATGGCTTCATAGGCTTTTTTCACACGATCCCAGCGACGGTCGCGGTCCATGGAATAGTAGCGTCCAGAAATCGTCGCAAACTGTCCAACTCCAAGCTCAGCCATTTTTTCTTCCGTTTGACGGATATAATCTCCCGCTGTCTTCGGACCAACGTCACGGCCGTCTAGAAATGCATGGACATATACTTTTTCCAAATCATTCGCTTTAGCAAGTTCAAGCAATGCAAACAAATGATTAATATGACTATGGACACCGCCATCTGATAATAATCCAAATAGATGGAGCGCTTTTTCACTTGTTTTTGCCTTATGGATAGTTTGAAGGAAGGCATCGATTTGGAAAAAATCACCTTCACGAATTGCCAAATTCACTCGAGTCAGGCTCTGATAAACGATTCGGCCAGCGCCGATATTCAGATGCCCCACTTCAGAGTTTCCCATTTGTCCATCTGGTAATCCAACCGCTTCTCCACTTGCCGTTAATCGGTTGTGTGGATAGTTGTTCCAATAGCGATCAAAGTTAGGCGTATGCGCTAGTTTAACAGCATTTCCCTTCGTTTCGTCCCGTAATGCAAATCCATCTAAGATGATTAGTGCTGCTAACTTATCCTGACTCATTTTGTACCTGCCTCCACAAGGGATAGGAAGGAATCCGCCTCGAGACTTGCTCCACCAACTAAAGCTCCGTCTACATCAGACTGACTCAATAGCTCATCGATTGTTGCAGGCTTTACGCTGCCGCCATATTGGATAATTACCTTTTCTGCTGCATCTTCAGAAGTCAATTCTTTTACGACTTGACGAATTTCACGGCATACTTCATTTGCATCTTCACTTGATGCTGTCTTTCCTGTTCCAATTGCCCAAATCGGTTCATATGCAATGATGGTTTGAGATACTTCCTCTTCTGATAAGCCTTTTAATGCTTCTGTCACTTGGTTGCGGACATGCTGTACAGTTTCATCCGCTTCCCGTTGTTCTAAGCTTTCACCAACACAAACGATTGGGACTAAACCGTGATGATGAGCAGCTTTTGTTTTTTGATTTACAGTATTGTCTGTTTCCGCAAAAAACTCTCTTCTTTCGGAATGACCAATAATGACGTGGGTAACACCGATATCTTTCAACATAACCGGGCTTACCTCACCTGTGAAAGCTCCACTATCTTCAAAATGCATATTCTGTGCCGCAACTTTAATGTTTGTGTTCGCAGTATCCTCAACTAGTTTTGCTAAATATGGGAATGGCGCACAGACAATAGCTTCCACTTTTTCAGAAGCTGGAACTTTTTCTCGAATAGATTCAACAAATTTTTTTACTTCATTCGCTGTTTTATTCATTTTCCAATTTCCTGCAATTACTCTCTTACGCATGATTTCATCCTCCCCTTATTATTTATCATTTAAAGCAGCTAAACCTGGCAATACTTTTCCTTCCATGAATTCAAGGGAAGCACCGCCACCAGTTGATACGTGATCCATTTGTTCCGCCAAGCCAAACTTCTCAACCGCAGCAGCCGAATCCCCTCCACCGATGATGGAGAATCCTTCTGTATCTGCTAGTGCTTGGGCAACTTCTCGGGTACCTCCGGCGAATGAGTTCATTTCAAACACACCCATCGGTCCGTTCCATAAAATTAAAGCAGATTCAAGAATTGTTTTACGATAAAGCTCTCTTGTATCAGGACCGATATCCAGTCCTTCCCAATCAGCCGGAATCTCATCTACAGGTACAATTTTCGTATCTGCACTATCTGAAAAATCACTTGCAACTACAGTATCAATCGGCATCAAGAAGTTTACATTCTTTTCTTTTGCTTTAGCGATGAATTCATTCGCTAAATCTAACTTGTCTTCTTCAAGAAGTGACTTTCCAATCTCATGGCCTTGCGCTTTAATAAATGTATAAGCCAGCCCTCCACCGATTATCAAGTTATCCACTTTATCAAGAAGATTATCAATCACGTTTATTTTATCTTTTACTTTTGCTCCGCCTATAATTGCTGTAAACGGGCGCTTCGGATCTGATAAAGCATTACCGAGAGCTTCAATTTCCTTTTCCATTAAAAAGCCTGCCGCTGCCGGTAACTTCTCAGCAACACCAACGGTTGAAGCATGAGCACGGTGAGCAGCTCCAAAAGCATCATTAACGTACAAATCAGCAATCTTCGCGAATTCCTCTGCAAGTGCCGGATCGTTCGCTTCTTCACCCGCTTCAAAGCGGACATTTTCAATCAATAGAATGTCACCGTCATTTAAGTTAGATACAGCTTCACTCACTTCTTCACCGTACACTGTATCTGTTTTTGTCACTTCTTTACCGGTTAAATTGCTCAATCGTTCTGCGACAGCATCCAATCTTAATTCCTCTACCACTTTACCTTTTGGTCGGCCTAAGTGACTTGCTAAAATTACTTTCGCACCATTTTCTGTTAAATATTCAATTGTTGGGATTGCCGCTTTGATTCGAGTATCATCAGTGACTTGCCCATCTTTCATTGGTACGTTGAAATCTACTCGGCAGAACACTCTTTTCCCTTTTACATCAAAGTCTTTCATCGTTTTCTTCTGCATCTTACTAACCTCCCAAATGGTAATAGAAAAAATCTACTAGTGTTTAGGTTTCCCTAGCATACTAACCATTAATCATTATATAACAGGTCCACATGAAACGCTTGTTATTAAGAGGGAATACATGGAATGATTATTAGTTTTTTATTTATGTATTGTAATAGATAAATGAAAAAGCGGAGGAGGATGTTTCTTCCTCCTCCGCTTCCAGAATCTATACAATTCGTCGGGTTAGATTATAGACCTTTATTATTCATGAACACTACAAGATCGATACAACGTGCTGCATATGCATATTCGTTGTCATACCATGAAACAACTTTAACTAAGTTGTCTTCCATTACCATTGTTGAAAGTCCGTCAACAATAGAAGAATGTTTGTTTCCGATAATATCAGAAGAAACGATTGGGTCTTCTGTATATTCCAAGATACCTTTCATAGGACCTTCAGCTGCTTCTCTGAACGCATTGTTTACTTCTTCAGCAGTTACATTTTTCTCTAATTCCACTACAAGATCAGTTAGAGATCCGTCTGCAGTCGGTACACGAACAGCCATACCGTTAAGCTTACCATTAAGTTCAGGTAATACTTTACCAACCGCTTTTGCAGCACCAGTAGTTGTAGGAATAATGTTTTCTGCAGCTGCACGTGCACGGCGATAATCTTTATGCGGTGAATCTAGAGTATGCTGGTCATTTGTATAAGAGTGGATTGTTGTCATCAACCCGCGTTTTACACCAAAGCTGTCATTTAATACTTTTGTGAATGGTGCGATACAGTTTGTTGTACAAGATGCGTTTGAAATAACATGATGTTGTGCAGGATCATATTTATCATCATTTACACCCATTACAATAGTAAGGTCCTCTTCTTGAGCAGGTGCAGAAATAATAACTTTTTTAGCACCAGCATCAATATGTTTTTGAGCTGCATCGCGTTTTGTGAATCGACCTGTAGATTCAATTACAACTTCTACGCCTAGTTCAGTCCAAGGGATATTCGCTGGATCACTTTCAGAATAAACTTTGATTTCCTTCTCTCCAACAAAAATGCTGGATCCTTCTGCTTTAACTTCCTCGTTCATACGACCATGAACAGAGTCATATTTCAAAAGATGTGCAAGCATGTTAGCATCTGTCAAGTCATTGACTGCTACTACATCTACTTCTTTATTCTCAAGTGCGTTACGAAGTGCAAGACGACCAATTCTACCAAACCCATTAATACCAACTTTTACTGCCATGATATTGCCTCCCTAATTTATAAAAATATAGTAATTGATATATTTATTTAAAAGGCTTTTACCCTTTTAAAATCTCTTCTGCACAAGCTTCATCCGTGATAAGAAGCTCACTTTTACCCGTTTTGAAATAGGATGCAAGTGCTTTTCCTTTAGATTTCCCACCAGCAATGGTGATGACATGGGGGATTGTCTTCAAGTCTTCCAAGTGCAATCCGACTGTACGAACTCTATGGACAATATTTCCCGACTGGTCGAAATAATAACCAAATGCTTCACTCACAGCTTGCTTCTCTTTTAACCTGCCAATAATTTCAGCTGAAGTTTTCCGTCGATATGCCATTTTCAGAGCATCTCCGACTCCGTGCAGAACAATATCCGCCTGCTTTATTTTACCTACAATATCTTGGATGGAAGGCTCTTCCATCAAACTTTGATAGGCTGCTTCACTTAAAGGATCTGGCACATAAAGCAAACTGTAATTCCCACGGGATTTTTTCGCCATTTCTTCAGCTATTCTTGTGGACTGGTTTTCCACTTTTTCACCAAGTGCTCCTCTAGCAGGAACGAAAAGATAATCTTCTTCCTTATTTAAAGGGGTCATCACATTGGCTACTGCTGCTATCGAACTTCCACCGGTGACTGCTATTGTATTATTCGTTGAGATGATGGATTTCAAATACGTGACACATGCTTTCCCCATCTCTTGTTTGACCCATTCCTGTTCATCACTATCACCAGGTACAATAATCACATTGGCTATAGATAGCTTTTCCTTAATTCGATTTTCTAAAACATGAAGACCTCTTAATTCACTCATGTAATCTGCGAGGTTTTCTAACAGGAGGGCGCCTTCTTTTGTAACAAACATCCCTTTACTTGTGATGTCCAGAAGACCCTGTGCTTGCAAGAAATCAACCTCACTGCGGACTTGTCGCTCTGTCAGATCCACATTCTCGCTGAGGGCCCGCCTCCCGATTGGCTGGTATAATCGAACAGACTGTAAAATCGTAAACCGTTCAATCATGACTTGCAACAAATCTGGGACGAGCTGCTTTTGAAGGTTGACGATTCCTTTCATGTTCATACCCCTCCTTCTGGACAACTATTGTCCAAGGATAGACGTTTTGTGTCCCTCTTCATGATTTCATTATAACATAGTCATTTTTTTTTACAAAGAAAATGAACATAAAAAAAGAGATTGATTTTTCAATCTCTCTTCTGGTGCTTATGTAACAAGGCTTTTAACGAATCATAATTGATCTGCTCACAATTTAGTTGTTCACCATTTACCTCTACTACTGGAATCAAAAGCTGGTATTCTTCCAACCATTCGTCTTTTGTATAAATATCCCTCTTTTCAATCGTATGTGGATATTCTGATTCCAATGCGGAAAGCAAACCTTCTGCATCATCACATAAAGAACATACTTCTTTGGTGTAAAAAATAATATGCAAGTCCCGTCCTACTCCTTTCTTTTATATGAAGCTGGGATATTCAATTCCTGGCGATATTTCATCACGGTTCGCCGTGCGATTTCCAAAGAATACTGCTCGCTCAATATTTCTTTGATTTTCTCATCCGATAATGGATGATTTTTATCTTCACCATCTATCACATTCTTTATCATATGTTTTATTACAATAGCTGCTATCTTCTCTCCATTTTGTTTAATGCCCGTCTGAAAAAAGAACTTAATAGCAAAAACACCATGAGGCGTCTCCACATATTTATTGCTGATTGTACGACTGATTGTCGATGGATGTAAATCCAATTCATCGGCCACGTCTTTCAAGGTCATCGGCTCAAGATGCAATAAACCTTGTTCAAAAAATTGCAACTGCTTTTCGACTACTTTGCGGATGACTAGCTCTATGGTAGCTGTCCGATACTTTATGGCTCCCTCCAGCCAATTCAATTGCTCACGTTTCCTTTTCAGGAATTCAGCAGCCTGCTTATCTTCGATGTTTTCATAAAGTGGATTAATGACCAGCTTCGGAACACTCCAATTATAGAATGAAATTTTCCATGTATCATCTTCTTTATAAATTTTTGCTTCAGGAACGATGTATTCCACTTCTGATGTATCCAGTAACTTTCCAGGTTTTGGATTACATGCTTGAATCATTTTCATCAGCTCTGTAATCTCATCTGATTCAATATGATATTCTTTTTTGATTGCATCATAATTAAAATCGGCGATCCAATCCAAGTGGTTATGAAGCAAGTCTTCCATATAAGATTGGTAGTCTTCCATATGACGTAATTGTAAATGGATACACTCACCTAGGTTACGAGCACCAACCCCATTCGGTTCAAGTTGTTGGATTACTTGTAATGCTTCTTCAACAACCGTCAGCGGAGTTGAACAGTTTTCTGCCCATTCTTCTAAGGTGATTTCTAAATAACCATTTTCATTTAATGAATATATACCAAATTCAACGATAGGAAGCAAATCCTCGGGAATATGTATCGTAAATAGTTGTTCTTTTAAACGGTCATATAGTGTCTTTTCAGCAGCATTCATTCCTTCCATGGATACGGTTTCAGAGGAACGGAACGAGTGGGACTGCATATCCGAGTCATAAACGACTTCTTCAATCAAAGGATTTTCCTTTACAATTTCTTCGATATATTCATACAGCTCTATGGAAGTGAACTGTAGTAATTGTATCGATTGAATGAGGGACTGATTTAGTTTTCGCTGGATTGTTTGCTGTTGAACTAAATGTTGTTTCATTTTGTTACAGCTCCTTCCCGCACTTTGCTTCATCTCTAATTCTACTATATATACAATCTTTCTTATTATCAAAGTAAAATACACTTGCTAAAAAAGCAAAGTGTATTTTACAACTGTCAATTCTTCATTTTCGGGTCCAACGCATCTCGCAATCCGTCGCCAATCAGGTTGAATCCTAACACAACAAGCATGATTGCCACACCAGGAACAATAACCGTCCAAGGGGCCAACTGAATGAAGTCTCGGGAATCTGCCAACATCTGTCCCCATTCTGGTGTTGGTGGCTGCGCTCCCAGACCTAAAAAACCTAAAGCGGCTGCTTCTAAAATTGCAGTTCCAAATCCTAGCGTTGACTGGACGATGATTGGCGCAATACTGTTCGGCAAAATATGCTGAAAGATAATTCTACCATTCTTCATCCCTTGTGCCTTGGCAGCCATGATATATTCTTCCTCCCGTAAGCTGATGACTCGGGAACGGACAAGTCTACCGAATATCGGTATATTGATAATCGCAATCGCCAAAAGGGCATTTTCCAAAGAAGGTCCCAAAATCGCGACAATGGCAATCGCTAATAGAATACTCGGAAAAGCTAGCAGTATATCAAAAATACGAGAAATGATCATATCAACCCAACGGCCGAAATAACCCGCGGTTACGCCTAGCAGTGTCCCAAACACCAACGCTCCAGTTACGGCTATAAACCCAACCATCAAAGAAACTCTCGCACCATAAACGAGCCTTGTAAAAATATCTCTCCCTAAATGATCCGTACCGAGCCAGAATTCTGCTGATGGTGGCTGCAATCGATTCACCAGGTCTTGTTGGTGATATGTATAGCTCGTAAATAACGGAGCAAAGATTGCTACCAAAATAAAGAAAATAATGA
The DNA here is from genome assembly GCF_042678205.1 of Oceanobacillus luteolus. Classification (NCBI taxonomy): domain Bacteria; kingdom Bacillati; phylum Bacillota; class Bacilli; order Caryophanales; family Bacillaceae; genus Oceanobacillus; species Oceanobacillus luteolus. Next base: position 36,727 of record NZ_JBHUDE010000043.1, on the reverse strand, counting down.
TCGTAAAGCCAATAATTGCAAATCGATTTTTCCTTAATTGCCTGAATGTATCCTTCCACGGAGAAATCGCTTCGATTTCGTCAGCTTCCATAGCTTGACCCGGATCAACAGGATTTGGAACGATTTGCTGAGCATTTTTTTCATCCAGCTTCACTTGTCCCACCTCCTAATATTTAATCCTTGGGTCTAATTTTTTGTATAAAATATCAACGAATAAATTAATCATCACAAAGATGAAGGCGATGACGAGGATTCCTGACTGTATGACAGGATAATCACGATAGTTGATCGCCTCATATACATACCTGCCGACCCCCGGCCAGCTGAAAATCGTTTCGGTAAGAATCGCTCCCCCTAACAGCACACCAGTCTGTAAACCAATAACAGTGACTACTGGTATCATCGCGTTTTTAAGTGCGTGCTTGTAAATCACCAGAAATTGGCCAGAGCCTTTTGCACGGACTGTACGGATATAATCAGATTTCATCACTTCAAGCATGCTTGATCTGGTCATCCGCGCTATGATCGCCATTGGAATGGTACCAAGAGCGATACTCGGCAATATTAGATGCTTTAGTATCGTGAATGCACGTGCAAAATCAAGATGAATCAATGAATCAAGTACATAAAGATGCGTGATTGCGGCTATCGGATCTCTACTATCTTGCCTGCCGTACGCCGGTAGCCAACCAAGCTCCTGAGCGAATATCCACTGCTCCATTAATGCTAGCCAGAATACAGGCATAGATACACCAACTAATGCAAAAAGCATCGCCAAAAAGTCAAACCAGGAATTTTGTTTCCAAGCACTAATAATCCCAGCATTGACTCCTACAATAATGGCAAATAGCATTGCAAAAAACGTCAGCTCAAAAGTTGCTGCTATGTACGGTAATATTTCACTAGAAATTTCCGCTTTTGATCGTAATGAAGTTCCTAAATCACCTTGCAATAAATCTAAAAGATAGTTCCAGTATTGAACAAAATATGGTTCATTTAATCCCATCGTTTCTTCTAAATTTGCAATCGCCTCGCCGGTAGCTGTTTCCCCCAAAATCACCTGCGCTGGGTTACCAGGTATGAGATGGACAATGGAAAATGTGATGAGCGTCATCCCAATCAAGACAGGGATAAGCATCAGTAAGCGGCGAATGATATAAGTGACCATCTTTCAGCCTCCCCTACATTAAGTCATTACAGGTTAATTTATAAATGTGTAGTATGTTAAAATTCTTTCCTCTTATTGGAGCGTAAATAGATAAGCATTAGGGATTTACGGGCTGTTTAACCCCTGATAAATATAGGGATAGCAGCAATAGACTACTATCCCTATCATTCCTTACATTAGATTTACTCGACTAATTCTACTTCTGCCAGGGACTCACTTGTTGATGGGTGTGGCACATAGTTCTTAACCTTGCTTGTTGTAGCCATTACCGGTGTAGAGTGCACAAGTGTCACCATTGGCGAGTCTTGGGAGATCAACTCTTGAGCTTTGGCATATAATTCAGCGCGCTCGTCTTGATCGATAGCACGTTTAGCACCGTCCAACAACTCATCAACCTCTTCATTTACGTAGAATGTACGGTTACTGCTTCCTACGTTTGAACCATGTAACAGACTGCTTAAGAAGTAATCCGGGTCACCGTTTGTTCCAGACCAACCAAGAATGAAGAGCTGATGCTCACCCTGTAACGTCTTTTCTAAATATGGTGCCCACTCTTCACGGACGATTGTAGCGTTTATTCCAACATCCTCTAGATTATTTTGCACAATCTGGGATACCGTTTCAGGGTCTGGCATATACGGTCTTGCTACAGGCATGGTCCATAATTCAATATCCAAACCATCTTCAAACCCTGCTTCTGCTAACAGTTCACGCGCCTTATCTGGGTCATATCCATAAGCTTCTACATCATCGTTGTATCCAAGATATCCTGGTGGCAACGGATTTTTCGCCGTTGTGGCATATCCGGCATACAATGCATCTGCAATAGCTTGTTTATCAATCGCATAGTTGATCGCTTGACGGACCTCCACCTTATCCAGAGGTTCCTTTTGAGTGTTAAATCCTACATATCCAAAGTTATTTTCAGATCTTGTCAGAAGCTCTAAACCATCTTCTGCTTCAACACCTGCCGCATCATCCGGGTTCAATCCATCCATAATATCAATTTCACCAGAACGAAGAGCAATGAGTCGAGCGGCATTATCAGGAATCACTTCAAAAATAACCCGATCCAGTTTCGGTAGACCTTCTACTCGATAGTCCTCGAACTTATCAAGAATAATCGAGTCATCTTTCGTCCAGCTCACAAATTTGAATGGTCCAGTACCCACCGGATTCTCATTGATTTCCGGCCCATACTCTTCCAGTGCTGCTGGAGATGTGATTGCAAAATAGCTCATCCCAAGATTTTGAAGGAAGAACCCTAAAGGTTGGTTCAGGACAAACTCAATCTCATAGTCATTAACAACATTGATTTCTTCAATGACATGTCCCTCTTCTCCTTTATATCCACCAAACATGGTGCCATACATGGAATAAACATAACCTTCATCAGCAAAAGCATACTCATGCTCTGGATCAGCCCAACGTTCAAAATTCACTTTCACGGCTTCAGCATTAAACGGAGTGCCATCATGGAAGGTAACCCCTTCTTCCAGATAGAAAGTGTATTTCAAACCATCTTCTGAAACCTCCCAATCATGGGCAAGCGCAGGTTTCAATTCAAAGGAATCTGTTTCAAACGTTAATAACCCCTCTAATACTTGCTGTGTAACCCGTGAAGATTCCCCATCTGTCGTACTTCCAGGATCAAGGCTTTCAGAATCTCCACCTCTAGCAAATACTAATACTCCATCACCTGATGCACTTGCTTCTTCAGCTTCTCCTTCAGATTCTCCATCTGCTGTTTCATCCGTTTCGGCTGCTGCATCATCAGATGATTCATCCGGATTTGCGCCACCATCCCCGCTACATGCTGCGAGAAATAGCACAAAGGCTAAGAATAAAGCAGCCAGTAAAGATAATCGTAACCTCATAGTTATCCCCCTTTTGTTTTTTTATAAATATATATTTTATTGCCTGCCATCATATAAATGACATGCAACAAAATGCTGATTATCGACAGGTTGAAATTCTGGTCTTATTTGGGAGCAGATATCCATTGCAAATGGACATCTCGTATGAAAAGCACAACCAGCAGGTGGATTCGCTGGACTAGGCACATCACCTTCCAAAATGATCCTCTCTTTAACGATGTCTGGATCTGGTTCAGGCACCGCTGACAATAATGCCTGGGTATACGGATGTTTCGGCTCTTCATACAATTTCTCTTTATCGGTAAGTTCCACCATCCTCCCTAAATACATGACTCCAACCCGGTCACTTATATGTTTAACAACGCTTAAATCATGCGCAATGAATATGTACGTCAAATTAAACTCATCACGTAACTCTTCCATCAAATTCAAAATTTGTGATTGCACGGAGACATCAAGTGCAGAAACTGGTTCATCACAAATAATTAATTTTGGATTATTCGCCAATGCCCTGGCAATTCCAATACGCTGCCTTTGTCCTCCACTGAATTGATGGGGATATCTTGATGCATGATAAGCACTTAAACCAACGACCTCCAATAATTCCTGAACCCGTTTTTTCCTTTCGCTTTTCGATTTCATTCCGTGTACGAGTAAAGGTTCACCTATAATTTTTTCTACCGTATGTCTAGGGTTCAATGACGCGTACGGATCTTGGAAAATGATTTGCATATCCTTTCTAAGTTTACGCATTTCTTCCGAACCAAATGTTGTGATATCTTGTCCTTCAAATTTCACTTCACCTTCACTAGGTTCAATCAGTCGTAGAATAGATTTTCCAGTTGTTGATTTACCACAGCCTGATTCTCCAACTATCCCGAGAATTTCTCCTGGACGAACTTGAAAGGAGACATCATCAACAGCCTTCACTTCCCCAACTTTTTTTCCAAGCACTCCACCATGGATAGGAAAGTATTTCTTCAATCCGTTTACTTCAAGTATTGGTTGTTGCATCCTCTAATCGCTCCCCTTTCTTTTCTGTATGTAAAAAGCAGCGACTTTCCCTACCATCCCCTAATTGGTACAATTCGGGATTTTCTTTAAAGCAACGTTCAAACGCAAACTCGCATCGAGGAGCAAAACGGCAACCAACACGATCTTTCTTCGGTCTAGCAACTGTTCCCGGAATCGAATAGAGTTTTTCTTCCCTTCCGTGCAGCTTCGGCAACGATCGAATCAGCCCCTGAGTATATGGATGCTGTGGGTCCTTTAATATTTCACGCGTCGTCCCTTTTTCGACTACTTGACCAGCGTACATGACAACGACACGGTCACAAATATCCGCTACTACTCCTAAATCATGAGTTATCAGCAGGATACTCGTATGCTCTTCTTTATTGATTTTTTTCATCAAGTCAAGTATTTGCGCCTGAATCGTTACATCAAGTGCAGTTGTCGGCTCATCCGCAATCAGCAGACTAGGATCACTTGACATGGCCATAGCAATCATTACCCGTTGTCGCATACCTCCAGATAATTGGTGCGGATATTCATTGACAATATCTTCCGCCCGAGGAATGCCGACAAGCTTTAACATCTGGATTGCTTTTTCAGTAGCCGCCTTTTTACTTATTTTTTGATGGATCCGGATAGCTTCCCGCATTTGATTACCAATAGTAAATACCGGATTCAACGAGGTCATTGGCTCTTGGAATATCATCGAAATTTCATTGCCTCGGATCCGCTTCATCCGTTTTTCTGTTGCTTTAGCCAAGTCCTCTCCTTTATAGCGTATGGAACCGCTAACAATTTTTCCAGGAGGGCTTGGGATAAGTTGTAAGATAGATAAGGAAGTGACACTTTTTCCACTGCCGGATTCTCCAACTACACCGACTACTTCTCCTTTATGTACGCGAAAACTAACTTTATCAACTGCAGGAATTTCTCCTTGATCGGTAAAAAAATGCGTGCTAAGCCCGCTTAATTCCAAAATTACATCTTCCATTTTTCCCCCTCCATTTTTATATAGGGACATCGCTTTTATATTAATATACTGAAAATTATCTAAAATAGCAAGAACGGTAATATTATTTATTTAGATTATATAAGAAATAATCAACGATAAATCATACAATTGACGGTTAAATACCCGTTAATAACTATAATTTTTCTATTGTGAATTATGTAGAAAATAATATTTTTACATCGATAGAAAAATAGCTTATACTACTAATCATAAGGAGAGTGAACTGATTGATAGAAGTCTATACTGACGGTGCTTCCAAAGGAAATCCAGGAAAAAGCGGAATTGGGATTGTATTCAAATCCAGCACGATTTACGAGGAACACTCCTTTCAAATCGGCATCTATTCCAATCATGAAGCAGAGTTTCATGCCGTCATTAAAGCTTTAGAGTTATGCAAGGAAAAATATCCGAATGAGGTACTCTCATTTCGTTCCGATTCAAAAGTAGTAGTAGATACAATTGAGAAAGAATTTACGAAGAACAAAGACTATCTTCCATTACTTGAGCAGATTCAGCAATTAAGTAGTCATTTCCCATTATTTTTCATTAAGTGGATACCAGAGAAGCAGAACCAACAAGCTGATCGCTTAGCAAGAGAGATCATTCGTGAAGAAAACTAATAAGCAGGGTGAAGAGATTGAGAAAAAGTATAATTTTAATAGGCTTTATGGGGGTTGGCAAAACGACTATCGGACAAGAACTGGCCCGCAAGTTGCAATATGGCTTTATTGATACTGATGCTGAAATTGAAGTTAAATATGGTATGAAAACAGTGGATATCTTCAGCATCTACGGAGAAAAGGATTTCCGAAAAACTGAAAGAGAGATTGTGATGGAGACTTGTCAAATGGAAGGTAAAGTGATTTCTCTTGGTGGTGGTGCTTTCAAGCAGGAAGAAATTCGCCAAGCCTGTTTGGAGCATGGCATTGTTGTGTTTCTAGACATGACATGGGAATTCTGGAAAGAGAGAATTAGTATCCTCAGCCCTACGCGGCCGTTGTTGCAGGAAAAAAGCTTAGATGATATCGAGAAATTATTTAACGATCGTCAAGCAATCTATCAAGACCATCATATTCGTGTCCAAATTGATAACCTCGGAGTCGACCAGGCCGTTGAGGCAATTTATGATGAATTGAAACTGAGATAAAGTAATATACATAATTCAAGAAAAACTAATTTCCTTAACATTCATATTTCGCTTGTGAAAGTATTTTAGTATTTAACTTCAATCGCTGCATCATCTTTAAGAACCAACTGCAGTTTAGGGTTTATACTTCATTGCTTTTCTTTCCATTTTCTCGGTTCTACATTTCTATCAATAAGTAAAAAACTTAAGCTAGGGTTTTCTACACCCTAGCTTTTAGTTATTTTACCCTTAGTCGTTGCCCCGGTTGAATAGTATCACCTGTTAAACCGTTGAAATTCTTAATTGCGTCTACAGTTGTACCATAAAGTTGGGCAATTCCCCATAGTGTTTCACCGGATTGAACGGTATGGTAAACCGCACCAGTAACAATTAGTACTTGCCCGGGATATATTATATCATTAGTTAAATTGTTCAAGCTCTTTAGTTCAGAAACAGTAATATTATGGGCTTGAGCAATGCTCCATAATGTATCTCCTTCTTTAACGATGTACGTGTTTCCACCGCCTCCACCAGTTTTACGTCTTAAACCTAATGCTGACGCAATACCATTCGCATGCCCCAGCGCAATTCTGTTAAGGTAATCATCAGATTTTAATTTAGCTGCATCCCCAGCATTATCAATGAATCCATTTTCGGTTAATATCGCTGGCATTCTGCTTTCGCGAAGCACATGGAAGTTGGCCCGCTTTTTCCCCCTATTGTTAAAGTCCACCTGCTTCATGATCTCGGCATGAACACGATCTCGGTAGGTGATTGTTTGGCTGGATATACTTCCATTATAAATATAATCCTCATAACCAACGCCACCGCCAGCATTGATATGAATAGAAACAAAGTAATTTGCGCCCCAGCTGTTTGCATCATTTGTCCGATAGTTTAGAGAGCGTGTTTGATCACCGGTACGACTTAATCGAACGGAATGCCCTTCATAGTCTCTATAAAGGAAATCACGCGTTTTTAAGGCAATTGCTAATGTAACATTTTTTTCTTGTAGACCATTACCTTGAGCTCCTGAATCTGTTCCACCATGTCCTGGGTCTAGATAAATCTTTGCCATAAAAATCTCCTCCTACTAATATTCTTATTTAAAAAGTAGCTTGCCCGCTTGGACTAGCCACCTATTTAATCCGTTGATTTCGTGGTAAAACATCTCTTTAATGCTCACCGACCATGTTACATAGTTATTTATTATCCATGTCCAAGTACTGTGCTAATTTGGAGACACGTATTCTATATCATCAAAGAAACTTCTGATTTTTGTCATTGAATCATTGATGCCAAAATAAATAGCACCTCGTATGAGATGCTTTTCTTACTACCTATAGCTAAAATATGTAGCTCATCGGTTCCATCTATAGAGTTACAATCAATTGTATACACATCTAGAGAATGACAACAGTGGCCTAACGTAATTACATAAGAATTATAGTTCCCCAGACTTATCGAATGATAATGCAGCAAGAACGTTCCAATATGGAAATTTTTTTAAAGCAGAAGAAGGATTTGCACGAAGAAGGATAGAACTGTAAGAATAGAAGATATTACTTACGTGGTTAGTTGCTAAAAGAAAAAAGACAAGGGATGAAATTAGCTCCATGCCCTTGTCAATATCAATTTTATAAGCGCGCCCAGAGGGATTCGAACCCCCGACAAACCTGGTACCGGAAACCAGTGCTCTATCCAGCTGAGCTATGGGCACATGTATAAATTTCGAACGCAAATTATATTATAACGTTTATTTTGTAGACTTTCAAGCTTTTTTCCAAGTATACTAATATTAAAGGGAAACTTTTCATTAAATATGGATCGTTCCCTGTGAATTCCCGAACTACAGAATAAGGGTTTTGCTGATTGATTATCTCTCCCCTATTCAGTGGTGTGGGCGTTAACATAAGATACATTCCTTGTTTATAAAATTTAAAAACGGGAATGCTAGCATTTAGTCTGTTTTTTTTGGAACGCTTTCGTTTGACCTTTTTTGACCAATGTTATATGATGAATTTAGAAAGCGAACGATAACTATCTAAAACAAGGAGGATATGTTTATGAATTTAGTACCTACAGTAATTGAACAAACAAACCGTGGTGAACGCGCATATGATATTTATTCCAGATTATTAAAGGACCGTATCATTTTACTCGGAAGCGCTATCGACGATAACGTAGCAAACTCTATTGTTGCCCAGCTTCTATTCTTGGAGGCGGAGGATCCAGGTAAGGATATCTCCCTATACATCAACTCTCCTGGTGGATCCATCACTGCTGGAATGGCAATCTATGATACAATGAACTTCATTAAATCAGATGTATCCACTATTTGTATCGGTATGGCTGCTTCAATGGGTGCATTCCTGCTTGCAGCTGGAGAAAAAGGCAAACGCTTTGCACTTCCAAACAGTGAAATCATGATTCATCAACCGTTAGGTGGAGCTCAAGGTCAAGCAACTGATATTGAGATTCATGCAAAACGTATTATTGAAATCAAGAGACGCATGAATGAAATCTTAGCGGACAAAACAGGTCAACCACTTGAAGTAATTGAACGTGATACCGAGCGTGATAACTTCATGACAGCAGAACGCTCTGTAGAATATGGTTTGATTGATAAAATTCTTGAACGTAAAGCAGATGAAAGTAAATAATTTAGCAAATGAAAATCCCTTTCAATAGAAAGGGATTTTTTTATCTTTTATTTTTTTGTGACGAAGGATACTAAATGATTTAATGCAACCTCTTCATCTGGCCCATCAGCAATTATTTTGATTTCTTCTCCGTTCGCGATGGCTAGACTCATAAGTCCCATAATACTTTTCGCATTTACCTTCTTCCCATCTTTTTCTAAAAATAAATGCGAAGAATAACGGTTTGCCTCCTGTACAAATTGTGCAGCAGGTCTGGCCTGTAGACCTGAATCTAAGCCCACCTTCACTGAATTCTCTACCAACTCGACTCATCCTCCCTGAAGTTTAGAAAACGCTACCAATTTCTCTCTTTCCGTAAAAAAGTTAAGATTCATATAAGCCAATAGCTACATTTGTGGTTTGGATTCAACGGGAATCCAAACCACAGTTGCCTTAACGACTTACATGGCTGTAGCTTTTCATATTTATCTTTTATTGCTTAATATTATAATACAACGACTGATGTCATTTAAATTTTTTAATTATCTGTATTATATCATGAAATTCCGAGAAAGAGAATAGGATTTATTTATTTACAATAACTTCACCTTGGCGAATCTTATCCGCGAATTCATCGATTTTCTTTAATCGGTGATTCACACCGGATTTTGAAATCTTTCCGCTTTTGACAAGTTCACCTAGTTCTTTTAACGAAACATCCTCATTCTCCAACCGTAATACCGCGATTTCTTGCAGTTTTTCTGGTAATTGATCCAGTCCAACCGTCCTTTCAATCAATTTGATATTCTCAATCTGTCTAAAAGCCGCACCAATTGTTTTGTTTAGATTGGCAGTTTCGCAATTGACCAAGCGGTTCACAGAATTGCGCATATCCCGGACAATACGGACATCTTCAAACTTAAATAACGCATTATGGGCACCAATAACACCGAGAAACTCAGTTATCTTTTCCGCTTCTTTAATATATACGATATGCCCATGCTTTCTTTCCAATGTTTTTGATTTCAACCCAAATGTATTTAATAGTTCGCAGAGCGAAGTATTATGCTCCTCATGAAAGTTATAAATCTCAAGATGGTAAGAGGAGGTTTCTGGATTATTGACTGATCCACCAGCTAAAAACGCTCCTCGTAAATAAGCACGTTTCAATTGCTCATCTTCAAAGATTGCCGGCGAAATGGTTCGATTTATCTCCAGGTGCTCCTTCATGATCCCTAAATCCTTCAGTGTATTCCGCACCTGTTCTTTCAGTCTGACGATATAGATATTATTCTTTTTCAGTTTCATTTTCTTCCGTACAAGTACTTCAATTGGAACTTGATAATTATTTTTGACCAGCGTGTAAATTCTTCTCGCAATCGCTGCATTTTCTGTTTGTACATCAAGGGAATAGCGTTGTCTCGAAATGGAAATTACACCATTCATACGGATTAATGCGGCAAGCTCCGCCTTCTGGATTGGTTCATCTGTTTCAATTGTCGTCAGTTCTTTTTTTATTTGTGCAGCAAAGGACATCGCGTTTCCCCCTCCTTTACTTTGTTAATAAGGAATAAAGCAGCTTTGCTATTTTATCCGTATCGTGGCGGACAGTCGGATACTGTTTATCAACAATATCTTCCTCCACGACATCCAGACCTAGTGAAACTAGTTTTTCAATGTCATAAATTACTGGCTCTGCATTTTCTTCCGCATATTTTTCCAGAACATTTCCTTTAATCGGTTCATTATGTACGATTATTGTCTGAACAATGCCTCGACCTATATGCCGAATGATTGCTTCAACATGATCGCTAGCTGTAAAACCAGTCGTCTCACCGGGTTGAGTCATCAGATTACAGACGTACACAATTTTTGCACTGGTCATCTCCAAGGCTTCTTGGACGCTTGGTACAATCAGATTTGGCATGATACTAGTATAAAGGCTTCCTGGTCCAATAACGACCAAATCCGCATCTATGATCGCCTGCACAGCATGGCTGAATGGCTTAGCTGGTTCTGGACTTAAAAATACGCGATCAATTTTCTTACGTGAAAGGGGAATATTGGATTCTCCGGAAATGATTGTGCCATCTTCCATTTTAGCATGAAGAGAAAGATTTTCAGTGGAAATAGGATAAATCGTACCTTTTACGTTTAAAACACGGGAAATCTCTTTTACACCATCATAAAAGTCCCCTGTTACGGATGTCATTGCAGCAAGCAACAGATTTCCAAGGGAGTGCCCCGACAATCCATTCCCTACTTCAAATCGGTGTTGAAACAGTTCAATCAGCATTGGTTCGGCATCAGACAACGCGGCGATTACATTACGGATATCTCCAGGCGCAGGTATGGCCATTTCATTCCGTAATCTACCGGTGCTCCCTCCGTCATCTGCCACAGTCACAACTGCAATTAAATCGATTGGTAAGTTTTTAAGGCCACGGAGAAGGACAGGCATTCCTGTCCCCCCTCCAATGGCGACCACTTTAGGTAGCTTCTTTTTACTCATCCATTAACTTCCCTTTCTCTTATCAATATCGCGATGGCTGATATGGGTAATATAATTTGTAGATAATTCCTTGGCAAAGTGTTCAGCTAGAGCAACGGAGCGATGTTGTCCCCCAGTACATCCAATCGCAATAACGAGTTGAGATTTTCCTTCTTTCTTATATTGAGGAAGCATGAATTCTAATAAATCCATCACCTTATCTATGAATTTTTGTGTGTCCGACCATTTAAATACATAAGAAGAGACTTCTTGATTCAGTCCTGTCAATGGTTGAAGATGACCAACATAATGAGGGTTAGGCAGGAAACGCACATCAAAAACCAAATCCGCATCAATTGGTATTCCATATTTAAATCCGAAAGAAACCATATTAACCGAAAATATTTCTTGATCGTCTTCTGAATATATTTTTAAGATTTTATCTCGGAGTTCCCTTGGTTTGAGGTCTGTAGTATCAATAATCCGTTGCGCTCTTCCTCTTAACTCATCCAAAATTTCCCGTTCTTGTTTGATGCCGGTAAGGGGAAGTCCACCAACAGCTAATGGATGTGAACGTCTGGTTTCTTTGTAACGGCTGACAAGTGAGGTATCTTTGGCATCCAAAAACAGAATGTGTTCTTTGATCCAGTCTTCTTCACCTAATTTATCCAACGCTTCGAACAACGTATCAAAGAATTCTCGTCCGCGTAGATCCATCACTAAAGCAACTTTTGTAATGTTATTAGTGGAGTCCTTCATCAATTCGAGAAATTTAGGAAGCAGAGTCGGCGGCAGGTTATCTACACAATAAAACCCTAGATCCTCAAAGCTCTGAACGGCTACTGTTTTACCTGCTCCAGACATTCCCGTAATAATGACCAAACTCGTCTCCTTATTCAGTTCTTGTTCCATCTCTGTCATTTGTATCGCTCTCCTTTAGAGGAACTGTATTGTATCTATTCTACTCCTTATCATTACTATGCAGCATGAAAAGAGTTTTAACTATATTTATTAAATTTTACTGGAGATATAACAATATTATATGCAGTAAAATTGTTGCAGCGAAAAAGTTATCTTTGCTTTACTCTATTATACAACGAATCTCCATGATTCAACAATATTTCTTGATTTTCTCGATGATTACCCAAGATATGATGAGGAGGGGTCGAAAACGAAAAAAATGCACAGGTATCACAACCTGTGCACAAAAACTAATTTATTTATTAAAAGGGGGTCAATTAGTTATTTATAGTGTACCCAATTAATGTTGCGAACTCATTACAACAGCGTTAAGAAGTAATGACTTTTCGTAAATAATTATCAGGATTTAGTCGTATCGATTGTTTCAGGCAAACTTTCAACATAACTTATTGCCTCTTCTGCTGCGATACTGCCGTCTCCTGTAGCTGTCACTATTTGTCGTAATTTCTTATCACGAATATCCCCAGCCGCGAAAACTCCCGGAACTTTTGTTGCCATATTCTCATCTGTAAGGATATATCCCTCGTCGTTTGTGATGCCAAGTGATTGGAAAGGCTCGCTTAATGGTACAGTTCCGATGTAAATGAACACACCATCTGCCGAAAAGTCAGACTCTTCACCCGTTTTGCGATTTTCCAATGTAACACTCGACACTTTTCCGTCTGTCCCGTTGATTTCTTTTACAACCGTATCCCAAATAAAGTCGATCTTATCATTTTTGAATGCTCGATCCTGAAGAATCTTTTGTGCTCTTAATTCATCACGACGGTGAATGATTGTCACTTTGCTCGCAAACTTCGTAAGGTACATTCCTTCTTCAACCGCTGAATCCCCACCACCGACTACGACAAGATGTCTTTCTTTAAAGAAAGCTCCGTCACATACAGCACAGTAAGAAACTCCACGTCCAGATAATTCTTCCTCACCTGGGATGCCGATTTTTTTATATTCCGCACCCGTTGCAATGATCAATGCTTTTGTTTTGTATTCTTTGTTACTCGTTACAATCGTTTTGTAGTCACCATTGTCGATGACTTCTTTAATATCGCCATAAGCATATTCTGCTCCGAACTTTTTTGCATGTTCAAACATTTTATTGGATAAATCCGGACCTAGAACATGATCAAATCCCGGATAGTTTTCCACGTCTTCTGTGTTTGCCATCTGCCCACCGGGTATTCCCCGTTCAATCATCAATGTATTCAGGTTTGCACGTGATGCATATACAGCTGCGGTCATTCCAGCCGGTCCAGCTCCAGCTATAATCACATCATACAGTTGTTCTTCAGACATATTTATCGCCTCTTTTTAATATTATTGTTCTCATTTTCATGATATCTATCAATAAAATACCACGTTCAGCAATATGCTCCAACGCGGCATCATACTCATATTCAGCTTATAATAATTTAATATTCGTCGTCTATTTATCTGCTCACGATTCCTGCCAAGGGGCTGAATGATTGTTGAGAGCACGATGCTTCATACACCCTTCCTCCCACGTATTCTTAGCAAGCTCTATTTTTTCTAGCTTGTAGGCAGAAATGCTGAACCATTTGAAGTAAGATAAATGACCCCGAGCCATACTTCGATTTATCCTTCTGAAGCGCTGATAAGCTGCTTGGTAATTTCCTGTTTTTGCGAAAAGTACTGCAAGCCTAATCTGCTGATCCGTATGCAATGGATAAACATTTAATAGCTCGTTGATCTTCGCTTGACAAGCTTCGTGTTCATCCATCTCAAAATAAAATAGCGCCAAGTTAATTGTACTATGCAAGGTCTGATCTGTTTCTTCCAATGTTTTCTGTTCTAATGCAATCGCCTTTTGTTTGTTGCCTGTATAAAATAAAGCTTGGGCATAATCATGTTTGACAAGGAGATGGTCTGGAAATAGGACTAGCATTTCTTCAATTAACGGCATAGCCTTTTCCCATTCTTCATTTTCAATCAGATAGAAGAGTGTTTCTTGGTATTTTAATAAATCGTCTTCTTCCTCAAATACCCAATCGTCCTCATCATCTTCTTCCATCTCGAAACTGACCATTTCCAGAAGCATATATGCCTCTTCACTAAAATCTCCATCTGGTTCTTTATCCAAATAAAGTTCTGCATACTTCAAGGAATCGTTTAAAAGACCGAGATGAGCATAGTTGTTCGCCAATAAATAATAACAATCATTATAATCATCAGTCTGCAGTACATTATTCAACAATTGGTTTGCAGCATGATATTTGCCGATCTCCGTATACACAATAGAAAGTTGGCAATTATATAAAGGATTTTTCGGATCTGATTCGATTGCTTTTTTCAACCATCTTAAAGAGAGTTCAAATTTTTGCTTTTGAAACGCCTCTACACCTTTTGTGAAATAAAATTCGCCATCCGGGATGAATGGAAGCAGATTATTCACATTCTTTCTCTGTTTATTCATAAGTTTACTCCTAAAATTGACATATGTTCCTAGTATAACATATTTCCCGGTATAGGCGAATGCAGCATATTAAATTGCTGGAAAAAGGGTTGAAGAATCAATTTGCTTGTTTAAATCTTGGCAAATGTATTTTTCATGCTTCAGACATATTCAATTTCTCTGCCATAAAATCGACCACGGCATCTTTCTCTGCTTTGACCTTATCGATTTCGAAAAACCACATACCTGTCCTGCGTTATTCCTCCACCAATTATAACGAGATCGAATTCATTTGTTTCCATTTCAGTTCGAATATGCTCTCTTGAAAAGCTGGATAATTGTTTCAATCCCCCTACTACCCCTTCTATAAGTTCATTATTATAAAACTGTACCCGTATGACGCAAGATTTAGACTAGAGAATACGGTGTCGTTATAATAAGGAATAGAATGCAAAAAAAGCAGGGCATGACGCTGCCCTGCTTTGATGTTGTTCCCATATTAATGTTTTTGACCGTTGCCCTACCATCTTCATACTAATAAAGTTGTCTGTATACCGGAATTTGCATAGTCTAGTCTTGGTAAACATCGATTTTAATCTTTTTCGAAATCTATATGATTCTCTTTCCGCTTCTCTATTTCCTCTTTCGTATAAATGATTCGCATCGGATTTCCGCCTACAAATGCACCGGCGGGAACGTTCTTGTGTACAAGAGTTCCGGCGGATACGGTTGCGCCATCGCCGATTGTGACTCCAGGTAAAATGGTAGAATTCGCACCAATCAGCACTTCATCGCCAATAATCACTTCTCCAAGCCGATACTCTTTAATTAAGTATTCATGGGCAAGAATGGTTGTATTGTATCCGATAATGCTATTCGCACCTACTTTTATTTTTTCCGGAAACATCACATCCGGCATGACCATCAGTGCAAAAGCGGCTTCTTTCCCGACTTCCATCCGCAGAAATGTGCGATACATCCAATTTTTCATGGAAAGAAAAGGGGTATAACGCGCCAACTGAATGACAATAAAATTTTTGACAACCTTTAGGAATGGAACTGTTTTATATATTTGCCAAAGTGAATTGGAATTTTCAACAAAGTATCGCTTTGTTTTCCGCATGTATTATTCACCTACAATACGTAAAAGGTCTGTCATTTCTTCCAGCATATAAGTTGGTTTATAAGCGAGTAATCTTTCTTTCCCCTTTTGTGACCAGCTAACTGCAGCCGTTCTTACTCCAGCATGGTTACCTGCTTCAATATCATGGGAATTGTCGCCAACCATAATTGTCGAAGAACCTTCAGCTCCAAGCAGCTCCATTGCTTTTAATACCGGTTCTGGATGTGGTTTCGGATGTGTAACATCATCTAGTGATATGATGGCATCAAAGTAATCCACAAGGCCTGTTTTTTCCAGACCCTTTCGAACACCTGAAGCCATTTTCGTTGAAACGATACCAAGCTTTATATCCATATCTTTCAATTCCTCAAGTGTTTCAGCCACTTTCGGAAAGGCTGTTACATATTGATCATGCACTTCAAAATTATGAGTTCTGTATGTAGCAACCATCTCTTCTACCCGTGCTGGGTCAATCTTTCTGAATGTCTCAATGAGAGGCGGCCCATTGAATTCAATAATTTCTTCATCGGTAAAATCCAATTGAAATCGTTCGAAGGTATGTTTGAATGATGCGACGATCAATGCATTCGTATCAATTAACGTTCCATCTAAATCAAAGAGTATGGTATGAGTGTTCATGTTGTTTTCTTTCCTTTCTAAGCTCTAGTTGATTCCATATAAAAGCAATCACCATCGTTAATATTATTGCTGTAACCAATCGGATGACCAAGAGTGGCCATACTGATATACCGAGCGGAATAAATACTAAAGTATCTTCGACTACCGCGTGACAGGCAACAAGAAAAATCAATGCTAGATGCATGTCTTTATTTGAAACCCCATCATCTTTTTTCGCCTGGATCATCAATCCTGCTCCAAAAGCAAGCCCGATCGTCAGACCAGCAGTCATCGTCATGGAAGTGTTGCGATGCATTCCAAGCAACTTCAAAAATGGTGCAAGCCAGCCCGAGAACACTTCAAGCCAACCTTTTTCCCGCAAATATTGCATAACGATCATTAGCGGAATGACAATGAGTGCAAGCTGAATAATGGCAACCACAGCTGTCTGCATGGCCAACATTGCTATTTCCAACATCCCGTTCGGTTCGACTGATTGTGCCGTTGCAAGGCCATATTGCGCCATCTCACCACCGCCTTGCCATACAAGATTAATGACGATTGCACTTATGATAGCAAGGCCGATCCGTACAGCTACAATTAGAAACCAATTCACTCCAACTCGAGATGCAACAGCTGATTCGATGAATATATTATGCGAGAAAGAAAGCATCATCGCCATGATGAATACTTCTTTAACTGTAAAATCAAAAGATAAAATTGCGCCAATACCTGCATATAGATTCAATGTATTTCCCAACACAAGTGGCACCGCAGCTTCACCTGGAAGACCGAGTAAATACATTACAGGCTCAACAACTTCAATTAGCCATGGCAATACAGGAGTATATTGCAGAATCGTCACGATTAAAGTAATAGGAAAAATTACTTTACCTAAGATCCAAACTGTACTTAACCCCTGCTTGAAACCCCGTTTAAAAATCCCCGACATTGCTGTCCCTCCAAGTTACTTCCTTTTCTTCTTCTTTTTCTTTTGTTTATTTTTATTTTCCGGCTGATCCAAATACTTTACTGTCACAGTTTTTCTTCTGTAAATGATTAAAATGATCGCAATGATAATCAATGATATAGATACTACTTGTGCTGTTCGTAAACCTTCTATTATGTAGAGACTATCTGTGCGCAGCCCTTCAATAAAGAACCGGCCGATCGAATAAAATATGAGATAGCTTAAAAACACTTCTCCCCGAATTGGATTGTATTTCCTTATCAAGATGAGCAAAGCAAATACTACGATGTTCCAAAGCGACTCATATAGGAATGTCGGATGATACATGACACCACCGATTGTCATTTGGTTCATAATGAAATCAGGCAAATATTGAAGGTAGTTCTCATAAGCCGCTTCAGATACTGGACCACCATGGGCCTCTTGATTCATAAAGTTGCCCCAACGTCCAATTGCCTGCCCAAGAATCAAACTCGGAGCGACGATATCTGCAAGTTTCCAAAATGAAATGTCTTTGACTTTGGCAAACACAATTGCAGTCAATACTCCTCCAAAGACTGCTCCATGGATTGCAATTCCACCTTCCCATATGGCAAATACTTTCCAAAAAGGTCCGCCTGCATAGCGTTCCCATTCAAACGTAACATAAAAAATCCGAGCAGATAAAATAGCGATTGGAATAGCAAACACAACAAAATCAATAATAATATCCTTATTCCAGCCAAGACGTTCTGCTTCTCTCATCGCTAAATAAATCCCCAGTAAAGCTCCTGTCGCAATAATTACACCATACCAGTAAATAGTGAATGGGCCCAATTCAATCATAACCCTGTTCAATGGCTGTACTGCATTAATCAAAACAACACCCCTAATCTAACATGGATTTTTCATTTTCAATAATATTTGATAACCTTGCTGAAAATTGCTCGGCTGTATTGACACCCATTAACTTCAATCGAAAATTCATTGCCGCCACTTCAATGATGACTGCAAGATTTCGTCCTGGCCGAACCGGAACCGTAGCTTTCGGCAGTTTCACATCCATGATTTGCATCGTATCTTCATCGAGACCAAGACGATCATATTGTTTTGAATCATCCCAGTTTTCAAGATGGATGACAACCGAAATCCGTTTTTTCGTCCGGACTGCTCCTGCACCGAATAAGGTCATAACATCAATAATGCCTAATCCACGGATCTCCAACATATTCTCTAGAATTTTTGGTGAGCTTCCAACAAGCGTATCATAGTCTTCTTGGAGAATCTCAACGTTATCATCCGCCACAAGCCGATGACCACGTTTCACCAATTCCAAAGCTGTTTCACTTTTCCCGACCCCGCTTTGACCAGTAATCAATACTCCGACGCCATAAATATCGACAAGGACGCCGTGAACCGAAGTCGTCGGTGCAAACTTTTCCTCTAAGTAATTCGTTAAGCGGCTGATTACCCGGGTCGTTTTCATCGAAGTCCGCAAAATCGGTACACCCGTTTCTTCCGCAACTTCTATTAATTGCTGTGGAATATTCATGCCACGGGAAATTACAATACCTGGAGTAATATCCGTGCAAAGACGTACGGCACGGTCGTATTTTTCTTCGTCTGATAAATCCATGTAATACGCCATTTCCGTACGCCCGATCAATTGCAGTCTTTCGTTAGGATAAAAATTGAAATACCCTGTCATCTCAATCCCCGGACGGGAAATGTCACTTGTAATAATTTTACGTTCAATCCCTTGTGCGCCGGCTACAAGTGTTAAATTAAAATGTTCAAGCAGATCTTTCGTCCTGACCCTTACCATTACCTTTCCCCTCCATTTGAAGACCTAAGTAGTTGGTTTTTATAAATAATTACACTAAATATAAATGTTTCTGTTAGTGTCATTTGCTTATTTTATAAGTTAAAATAAAGAAGTTTCACTTTATTGTAGCATACAAGAATAAAAAATCGTAGGCTGCTGACCTACGACTTTTCAAGTTATTTATCTTTTACGAGACTACCAAGCACTAATGTAATAAGCGAGATTAGAACGGATGCAATAATTGCCGTTCCAAAACCATCAATTACAAACGATGAGCCGATCAACGCCTGTGTAACCATTAATGTAATTGCATTAATGACAATGAGAAACAAACCGAATGTCAAGATAGTAATTGGCAGGGTTAAAATGATTAAGAGTGGTTTCAACAAAACATTAAGAATTGCTAAGATAATGCTTGCAAGAATTGCTGTCCCAATCCCGTCAATATGGAATGAGGTAAACAGTTGATCGACAATCAACAACGCGACCGTGTTCAACGCTAAGGATATAAGGAACCGCATCTTAATAAATCTCCATATCTTTAGGGATAATGAGTGCTGCAACGGCATAAATCAATGCAAAGGTGAAAAAACTTGGAATAAGACAAATGACAAAAATCAATCTTAGAATGGTCGCATCGATATTGAAGTAATCAGACAGACCACCGAACACTCCGGCAATAAAACGATTATCTGAAGAACGGTAAAGTTTTTTCATATAATCCCTCCTATAAAAACAACTCTATAGTTTAATTACGAATGTAGGGCTTAAGAAGTTTCATATTAAGATTTTATTCATCAAATTTCCAGATATAAAACTGTTCCAAAGAGAATCGTTTCGCTACTTCTTGCTTTAATACGTCCTGCTCCATGCCAGGTTGCATGAATTGTGATAAAAGACCTTGCACTTGAGATTTATGGCAAAGTATCGCTTCTAATTTCTTATCCATCTCAGCACTTACATCGTTGATGATATCCGGCTTTCCAAGAACCTCGTGAAAATCATGGGTAATTGCTTGGGCCCATAATACAGGCCTTTTCTCTATATCCATCATTCCTACAGCTTCAATTGCAGCTGCTCCAAGTGCATTATGATCCGGATGAACAGCGTAATCTGGATAAAAGGTAATGACCAAAGAAGGCTCGATTTTATCCAAATACTCTTTTATATGGAGAGCAACCGTATTACGGTCCTCAAACTCTAATGTCTTATCATGATAACCGAGCATTTCCACTTCCATATCAAGAACATTGCAGGCTGCGAGCAATTCTTGTTTTCTAATTTTAGGTAACGTTTCTCGATTGGCGATAGTGGGGTTTCCCATGTTTCTCCCCATCTCTCCAAGTGTTCCGCATAAATAGGTCACAGGTATGCCTTTGTTACGGAACTGGGTAACACTTCCTGCTGCACCAAACGATTCATCATCGGGATGCGGATAAATCACAACTACATGTTTTTCCATTAATATCACCTTTGTTTCCTCTTCTTATTTAGATTTGATAGCTTATTAAATCGCAACTTATGCCTCTGTATAGTTGTGGTTCTGCATCAAAAACCTCTTGCGACACTCCTTTTTGTATATTCCCTCAATAGGCAACCCGAAAACTTAGGATGGCCTATTTTTGCCACGAGGTAACAAGAATTTTCTATTTCATAAAACCAAACTATACAATGCATCATCATTAATAACGAAATGGGTGATTGCTCACTTGCAAGGCAACCATCAATCTGCCTTCACGATCATGTCCAGCGAGCAATAATTGATCATCGTCGGTAATGGTCCAATCCGTAATTCCTTCTGCATAAATCCAACCCATTTCCAATTTCAATCCGACCCTATAAGTCCCATTGGAACCTACAATTTTTGCATTTGTAAATTTCACTTCTGCGTTACGGATAAATGCACCGACATTATAAGCGTTTTGATTCACATGACTGGCGTACGCACCATTTGTAGTCTCCAAGTGGACGTATACAGTCTTATTCATATATTGTTCTAAGACAGTTTGAACTTCAGTTATATTAACAGGCTTCATTTTCTTGCCCCTCCTATTTACTCTATTTTAAATGTACATAAGATGCGTAATGACGTCAAAACTTATCGTTGTCTTCCTATGAAATAAATGATATCACTCTCCAAAACTACAAAGAAGAGACTGGGATAAAACTATTTTTATTTCTTTAAATCTAAACAAACAATAATAATGATATAATTTTATGACTTTCTCTTTAAATTCCGCAACCCCGCCCCACCTTCGCTTTCCGCGGGCGTGCAATGAGCCTCCTCGAGCGACCAGCGCTCTGCGGGGTCTCATCAGCACTGCATATCCCGCTGGAGTCTTCGGTGGGGCGGGGTTGCTCCATGCTTATATTGATGGTTAACGCATTGAATTTTATATAGTTCTTCAGAAGTCTAATACTAAATATTATAAGTTGTCTTTTCTTTTATAACAAAAAGTTAATTTGTAGAATAGTTATGTAATATAACAAAAGGCTCTCTGTTCAATTTTAAAAAGAACAGAGAGCCTAATTTGATTTCTCCAGGGAGCAGTCCCGGTCCACCGTAGACTCCTGCGGGAAGAAGAAGCCGAAGTGAGACCCCACAGAGCGTTAGCTCGAGGCAGACTAAGATCGCCACGTCCTGTGGCAACGTCTGCACTAGCACGTCCTTTGCGTCGGAGGCTCACGGGCTTCCCGAGGAAAGCGAAGGTGGAACGGGACTGCGGACATCAGAAGAACATCCGTATAAATCTTCTCTCAAGAGGCGTTTTGTTTGTGTTTTAGTATAGTAATAGTAATGTTGTCCCAACCTCTTTCAAAGAATCAATATTATTTATTTAACACTTCTTTTTCTTTCACTTTCGCTTCCATCCGCTTATTATCCCGTTCGAGAATACGTTTCAAGTATTTTCCTGTGTAAGAGATATCAGCTTTTTCAGCCAGTTCTTCTGGTGTGCCGGTGGCGATGATTTGTCCGCCTCCTGCACCTCCCTCAGGTCCGAGATCGATGAGATGATCAGCAGTTTTGATGACATCAAGATTGTGTTCGATAATCAAAACGGTATCCCCATTTTCTACAAGACGATGGAGTACTGTTAATAGTCGCTTGATATCATGAGTGTGTAAACCAGTCGTCGGCTCATCCAAAATATACAGCGATTTACCGTTCGAACGTTTATGAAGCTCACTGGCAAGTTTGACCCGTTGCGCTTCTCCTCCAGATAACGTTGTGGCTGGCTGTCCCAGTTTAATATAGCCTAGTCCTACATCAGCTATCGTTTGGATTTTACGCTTGATCTTTGGTATTGCACTAAAGAAGTCAAGGGCCTCTTCGACACGCATTTCGAGAATATCTGCAATGCTCTTACCTTTGTATTTCACTTCCAAAGTTTCTCGGTTGTATCGTTTTCCATGACAGACTTCACATGGAACATAAACGTCCGGCAGGAAATGCATCTCAATTTTAATGATCCCGTCGCCCCTGCACGCTTCACAACGTCCACCCTTGACATTGAAGCTGAAACGACCCTTCTGATAGCCGCGTACTTTTGCTTCATTCGTTTGGGCGAACACATCACGGACATCGTCAAATACTCCAGTATACGTTGCTGGGTTGGAACGTGGAGTTCTTCCTATCGGCGACTGGTCAATTTCGATAATTTTGTCCAGATATTCGATTCCCTTAATTTCTTTATGTTTACCAGGCTTTCGTAATGTCGCTCGATTCAGCTTAGTGGATAGGGCTTTATAAATAATTTCATTTACAAGTGTACTCTTTCCTGAACCGGAAACTCCTGTAACCACGTTAAATAAACCAATAGGGATTTTGACGTTAACTTTTTTCAAGTTATTCTCTGCAGCACCGATCACCTCAATGTACCGTCCATCTGCTTCTCTCCGCTTGGTTGGCAGAGGGATGAATTCCTTTCCAGATAAGTAACGGCCTGTCAAGGAGTTCTCATTTTTCATCACTTTATCAGGTGTGTCACTAGCAATAATTTGTCCGCCACGCTCACCGGCACCCGGCCCAATATCAATGAGCCAATCTGCTTCAAGCATCGTGTCTTCATCATGCTCTACAACAATCAATGTGTTATCAAGATCACGCATCTTTTTCAAGGATTCAATTAACTTATCATTATCCCTTTGATGCAGACCGATGGATGGCTCATCCAGAACGTACAGCACACCCGTCAATGCAGAACCAATTTGGGTTGCTAGACGGATCCGTTGGGCCTCTCCTCCCGATAATGTCCCAGCAGAACGGGCTAAAGTCAGATAATCAAGTCCAACATTATATAAGAAAGTTAGTCGGTTCTCAATTTCTCTTAAAATAAGATTTGCGATCTGCTTTTCTTTTTTTGTAAGCTCTACATGCTGGAGGTTTTTAATTGCTTCTCCTACTGAGAATTCCGTCATTTCACTGATGTTTTTCCCATCAATCAAGACAGCGAGGGCTTCCTTTTTCAAGCGATGACCCTTACAAGTTCGGCAATTTTTGATCGCCATATATTTTTCCAATGTTTCTCTAGTAAAGTCAGAGGATGTTTCATGATAACGGCGATCGATATTATTAACGACACCTTCAAATTCTATTTCAACATCACGGACTTTACCAAAATCATTTTTGAAGTAGAAGCGAATTTTCTCTTTGCCGCTTCCATATAAAATGATATCCATCTGTTTTTTCGGTATATTCTTCACTGGAACATCCATAGGAATACCATAATGCTCACATACGCTCTTTAAAAGCTGTGGGTAATACTGGGAGCTGATTGGCTTCCATGGGACGATGGCATGTTCATTCAATGATAAATCCCAATCCGGGATGATTAAATCGAGGTCGACTTCGAGTTTTGTACCTAGTCCATCACAAGTTGGACAAGCACCAAATGGGCTGTTGAATGAGAATAGTCTAGGTTCAATTTCACCGATAGAAAATCCACAAATTGGACAGGAGTGGTTTTCGCTGAAGATAAGTTCCTCTTCCCCAATGACATCAACGATTATTTTGCCCTCTCCAAGAAGAAGACCAGATTCTATGGAATCAGCGAGTCTTCCTTCAATTCCAGGTTTTATAACGACCCGATCGATGACTACATCGATGGAATGCTTTTTATTTTTTTCTAGATTAATATCTTCATGAATTTCCCGCATTTCTCCATCGATTCGGAGGCGAACATAACCTTCTTGACGGAGCTTCTCCAATACCTTCACATGCTCTCCGCGACGGCCAGATACAACAGGTGCTAAAATTTGCATTTTTGTTCTTTCTGGATATTCCATCATGCGGTCGACCATTTGTTGGACTGTTTGTGAAGTGATTTCAATACCGTGTTCCGGACAAATCGGATGACCAATTCTGGCATACAGCAAACGTAAGTAATCATAAATCTCCGTGACCGTAGCTACGGTTGATCGGGGATTGTTACTTGTCGTCTTTTGATCAATCGAAATAGCCGGTGACAAACCTTCGATGACATCCACATCCGGCTTATTTGTTTGTCCTAAAAACATTCTTGCATAAGCGGACAATGATTCGACGTAACGTCGCTGTCCCTCTGCATAAATGGTGTCAAAGGCTAAAGAGGACTTTCCAGACCCAGAAAGTCCTGTAACTACTACAAGTTTATTTTTAGGAATCGTTACACTAACGTCCTTTAAGTTGTGTTCCCTAGCGCCTTGTACAACTATTTGTTTCTCTCGCATCTACATGCTCATCCTTCCGCTTTGAGTTCAAACACAATGTCACGAAGCTCGGCAGCTTTCTCAAAGTCGAGCGCCTTGGCAGCTTCCCGCATTTCCTTCTCTAATTGGGCAATAACTTGCGGACGATTTTTCTTCGTCACCTGTGACAGGCTGGTGACTTTCTTATCATATGAAGCATCATCTTCTGCCACAAGGGTTGCTTTTATGACATCGCGAACATCTTTTTTAATCGTTTTCGGTGTAATATTATGTTTCTTATTATAGGCAATCTGAATTTCTCTTCTACGATTCGTTTCATCGATTGCCTTCTGCATGGAATCCGTAATCCGGTCTGCATACATGATGACTTCCCCATTTTCGTTACGGGCAGCACGTCCCATTGTCTGGATTAGTGACCTTTCCGAACGCAGGAAGCCTTCTTTATCGGCATCTAAAATAGTGACTAGCGAAACTTCAGGAATATCAAGTCCTTCTCTCAGAAGGTTAATTCCTATGAGCACATCATATTTCCCGACCCGCAAATCACGAATAACCTCAATTCTTTCCAAGGTTTTGATTTCAGAGTGCAGGTAGGCGACTTTCATCCCTAATTCTTTCAAGTAATCCGTCAGGTCCTCGGACATTTTCTTCGTTAAGGTTGTAACTAGGACACGTTCATCTCTATCGATCCTTTGATTGATTTCAGCAATTAGATCATCAATTTGACCTTCAATTGGCCGCACTTCAATTTTCGGATCCAATAATCCCGTAGGACGGATAATTTGTTCTGTCATTTCAGGTGTATGTTCGAGTTCATACGGACCTGGAGTAGCTGAAACATAAATCAATTGATTCGTCTTTTTCTCAAACTCATCAAATTTCAATGGACGGTTGTCCAGTGCAGACGGTAAACGGAATCCATGATCGACAAGCACTTGTTTCCTCGCTTGGTCACCATTATACATCCCACGGATTTGTGGTAATGTAACATGGGACTCATCAATGACGACTAAGAAATCATCCGGAAAGAAGTCGAGTAATGTATAAGGAGTTGCTCCAGCTTCCCTCAACGTAAGATGGCGGGAATAGTTTTCAATTCCTGAGCAGAACCCCATCTCCCGCATCATTTCCAAATCGTAATTGGTGCGCTGTTCCAATCGCTGGGCTTCTAATAATTTATTCTCTTCCCGCAACTCTTTTAAACGTTCCTCTAATTCTTTCTCAATATTTTTGATCGCTTTCTTCATTTTTTCTTCACCTGTTACGAAGTGGGAAGCAGGGAAAATTGCTACATGTTCCCGGTCCCCGATAATCTCACCGGTAAGGGCGTCCACTTCACGGATTCGATCAATTTCATCTCCAAAGAATTCAATTCGAATACAATGCTCTTCCCGGGACGCCGGTATGATTTCGACCGAATCGCCTCGAACACGGAAAGTACCGCGTTGAAAATCAATATCATTCCTTGCATATTGGATATCCACCAAATCACGTAACAGTTGGTCCCGATCTTTCTCCATTCCCATTCTCAAAGATAGAACTTGATTACGATATTCTTCCGGATTACCTAACCCATATATACAGGATACACTCGCGACAATTAGGACATCCTCGCGTTCGAATAGTGCCGAGGTTGCGGAATGTCGCAATTTATCAATTTCATCATTGATGCTTGCATCCTTTTCAATAAACGTATCTGTGGAAGGAACATATGCCTCCGGCTGATAATAATCATAGTAACTTACAAAGTACTCTACAGCGTTATTTGGAAAAAACTCTTTGAACTCACTGTAAAGCTGACCTGCTAATGTTTTATTATGAGCAATCACTAACGTTGGACGATTGATTTCCTTCACGACATTAGAGATTGTGAATGTTTTACC
Source organism: Oceanobacillus luteolus (assembly GCF_042678205.1). Classification (NCBI taxonomy): domain Bacteria; kingdom Bacillati; phylum Bacillota; class Bacilli; order Caryophanales; family Bacillaceae; genus Oceanobacillus; species Oceanobacillus luteolus. The sequence continues at coordinate 9,920 of NZ_JBHUDE010000043.1, read as the reverse complement.
TGTGCCAGTTGCTCCAAGTAATGTTTGGTGTCTTTGACCAGCCAATACTTTCTCAACTAAATCCTTTATTGCTGCCGGCTGATCGCCAGCTGGTTCATATTTAGATACGAGTTCAAATTTATTTTTCACTTGCTTTGCCTCCGATCTAATATCTCTTAACCATTTTAACACATCTGTTCAAAAAACATAACAAAAAACGAACGCATATTCGATTTATTTTTTTAAGTATATAAAAATAACTCCCCCATTCTACGCATTGTAAAACAATTGGGGGAGTTACTATTTAATGATTAAGCCGTCCAGACAAACAAATGGACGATGGTTATTACAATTGCTCCAAATAAGTATGAACCGACGAGTAATGGCCATATCCATCTCATCCATTTCGTCCATGGTATTCTAGCCATCGCCAAAGATGCCATAAGAACACCGGATGTTGGTGCATAGATATTACCAATTCCGTCAGCAAGTTGGAAAATCAGCACGGCAGTCTGTCTATTTACTTCAGCCAGGTCTGCAAGAGGGATCATGATCGGCATCGTCAATGCGGCCTGACCACTACCCGAGGGTACGCCAAGATTGATGAGCGCTTGGGTAATGAACATCCCGATTGCAGTGAATGCTGATGGAATAACGCTTAGAATGGAAGATAAATGGAATAGAATCGTATCAATTATATTGCTCTCCTCCAAAATTACTAACACCCCATAAGCGATACCGACTATGAGTGCCCCTGCAACCATCTCCCGACAACCATCAACGAAGGATTCTGCAATTTTATTCACCCGAAACTTAGCGATGATTCCAGCAAGGATACCAACTAGTAAGAATAAAGAAGAGATTTCCATAATGTACCATCCATACGATAACACACCTACTGCAAGTCCGATAATCGCCAATACTAATAGAACGAGAACGAGTGATTGTCTCCCAGTCAACTTAACATTGGTATATTGAGCAGAGTCTTCCAAATTCCACTTTTGGTCTAGTTCATACATGATACTTGTCTCAGGGTTTTTCTTAACTTTATTGGCATAAATCATGACAAATGCAATATTAAGTCCGACAAAAATTACCCATAACAATAAACGCAGTTCAATTCCAGAAAAAAGCGGAAGCTCAGCGATTCCTTGTGCAACACCAATAGTGAATGGATTCAAGAACGATGCCGTAAATCCTGCACAAGAACCAATAACGATTACCCCTAGACCAGTAAGGGAATCAAATCCCATCCGCATCAATAGGGGAACTAATATAAGAATAAATGGCAAGGTTTCTTCTGACATTCCAAATGTCCCGCCACCGAGGGCAAATAACACCATAACTACCGGAATGATGATGATTTCCCTTCCAGCAAGTTTTGTAGAAACATTTGCGAGACCTACTTCAATTGCTTTTGTTGCATTGATGATTCCAAATGCACCACCGACAATAAAAATAAAGAATATGATTTCTCCACCATTAACCATCCCTTTATAAACGGCATCGATGATTCCAATTGGACTAGTTGGGTTTGATTCCATCTCTTTAAAAGTTCCGTCGACTACAACATTGTAGCCTTCCTCATTGACGACGCGTTCATATTCTCCTGCAGGAACGAAATAGGTGAGTATGGCCGCAATAATAATCAATCCAAATAACAATGCAAAAACATGCGGAAATTCAAATTTCCTTTTTTTCCTATGTACGATTTCATCATTCATTTTAAGTCCTCACTTCTGTCATTCTTGTTGTATGTATTTTTTTCTAGTTACGATGCGTACAACTGCGGATCGTAACTAGAAAATGAATTTATCGATTCGAAAATTCTTCTTTTATAGCATTAAGTAATGGTGGAGTTGTAATAATCTCATGTCCCGTCTGTGATAAAGCTAATACGGCGTCTTTAATCGCCGTCTCTCCATCCGGTGTAATGGTTTGATCAGCAAACTCCTTAGTATGGAAAACAAGTCCTGGTTTGTTCATCCCAACATAAGGGTGTATGGAAGGAACAACATGACTGACGTTCCCCATATCTGCCGATCCCGTCGCAGGAACAGCTGGATAAACTTCATGGGGGCTAACAGCTTTTAAATGTTTTGTGAAGACGTTCGACAATGTCTGGTTCGTAACCATATCATCATAACTTAATTCGAAATTGAATATATCAACTGTTGCGCCTGTCATTAAAGCGGCACCTTCTGCAATATTTTTCACCTTACTTACTACTTGGTTGACCATTTCACGTTCATCGGCTCGGATGTAAAATTGAGCAACTGCTTTTTCAGGGACAATATTTGCAGCTTCTCCACCATTCGTAATGATGCCATGCATCCTGACATCAGGGGTGACATGTTCCCTTAGAGCATTGACTCCATTAAAAAGTTGGATGACAGCATCAAGCGCATTGATTCCCTCTTGAGGTGAGGCTGCCGCATGTGCCGCTTTTCCAGTGAATTCAAATTGCAAGGCATCCATCGCCAACATTGGTCCACTTTCCGAAGAAACATCTGCAGGATGAACCATCATCGCTACGTCAATATCATCAAACACACCTTGCTCAGCCATTGGAACTTTAGCTCCACTCGTTTCTTCAGCTGGTGTCCCAAGCACAACGACTTTGCCGCCGATTTCCTCCACATGCTTGCTCAAAACAACACCAGCACCTACTGCCATAACTGCAATTAAATTATGACCACAACCATGCCCAATTCCCGGAAGCGCATCATACTCTGCCAAAAAAGCGACAGTCGGACCTGGCTTGCTTCCCGAAAACTCAGCCCGGAAAGATGTAGGACGATCTACAATTCCGGTTTCAACTTTGAACTGGTGTGACTCTAAGTACTCTACTAGCATCTTGGATGATTCAAATTCTTCATCCCCTAGTTCAGGGTTGTTATATAAATGGTTGCTGATTTTAATCAAATCATTTTCTATCATGTTAAAATCTTTTTCTAACGACATAATTTACCCTCCCAACTAATTATATTTTTCGATTATAACATAAATTTGTAATTAATGATTTTCCTTTATCTATGGAAAAAATAAACAAATCTTTATCCATGAAAAAGCGTGTTAATTTTGTTAAATCAGAATAAAGTCCAAGACTTTCTGCACGGTATTAACAGCGGTCATTCCGCAAGCCAATTACACGCAATTTATTCAAATGTCTTACTTGTTTTATAAAAGAAAGAAATTGTTATTTGTAAATGCTTACTTGTTTTATTAAACTGAGAGTAATCATGGAGGCAACTTCTAAATAAGGGGGAGGATAAACATGTCGGAGTTTACACATTTTGATGAGCAAGGACGCGCTAGAATGGTAGATATTACAGATAAGAAAGCAACTAGCCGAGTGGCTGTTGCACGTTCTAGTGTAATAGTCTCAGAGAATATCTATAAAAATATAGTAGAGCAGAAAAACAAAAAAGGAGATGTTCTTGGAGTTGCTGAAATAGCAGGAATAATGGGTACGAAACAAACATCCACATTGATTCCAATGTGCCATCCCATTCCTATAAGTGGAGTATCCATCCAGTTTGAATGGAACACTATAAATACTGGTGAGTATGAATTGATCATACAAGCTGAAGTAAAAACTGTAGGCAGTACCGGCGTGGAAATGGAGGCTTTGACAGCTGTTACTACAGCTGCACTCACCGTTTATGATATGTGCAAAGCAATCGATAAAGGAATCATTATCGGGGAAACGTACTTGCTTGAAAAAAGCGGCGGAAAGAGCGGAGACTATAAAAGAATATAGAAACATATTATTCACTATAAAAATCTCAAGGCTCGGAGAAAGTTTTCTTCGAGCCTTGATACATTACTCCAAATCTTTCTTCAGTTCGTGAACTCCATGGGCAATTTCAGGAAGGATAAGTTTATCCATCGCTAACCGGACAGCCCCTGTTGAACCAGGAATAATAAATACTAGACGGTGATTAATTACCCCGCATGTGGCCCGAGATAGCATACTTGCACTTCCAATATCTTCTTGATAGCTGATCATCCGGAATAATTCTCCGAAACCCGGTACTTCTTTTGAGAAAAAAGGGCTGACGGCTTCAATTGTAACATCACGTGCCGCAATTCCGGTGCCGCCGCTTAAAATAATCGCATCCACCTCATTATTCTTCACGAGGAGTTTCACTGTAGCTTTTATAATTTCAGCTTCATCAGGTACAACTTCATAACAAGAAACCTGATGACCTTGTTCTTTTAGTAAATCGATAATCAATTTACCACTTTTATCATTTTCTTTATGTCGCGTGTCACTTACAGTCAGCACCGCACAGTTCACTTGTGACGGAGCAAGCTCTTTGTGTTCATGATGCATACTTAACCCCTCAATCCGTACTAAAATAACGTTCGTAGTCTTCCAATCTATTAATATTGATAAATGGTGTTTCATCTTCAAACTGAACATAGGTTACCTGAGCTTCATCCAATAATGCCACCATGTTCAGTCGATCCGCTTCCAGCAGTTTCTCAATGATGGGTTTTAACGAAACATGATAATAGCCGATTAAAGGCTGCAATCTGCCATTAACAATCGGGATGATTGCTTGTTTGCCTGTCTCCCTGTCATTCCATAACCGCTCAAACACCTTTTTATCCATAAAAGGGACATCCGTTGGTATTACTGCATACCAAGTTGCAGGCTTTTTCGTCATCGCAGTATATATTCCGGCAAGTGGACCTTTACCAGAATGTTGCTCTATATCTGTATATACTGCCACCTTTCCTCTGTCTATAAATTTCTTTTCAAGTTCACGATTGGTTATTAATACAATGGAATTCACAACAGGAACCAATGTATCAATAGACCATTGATAAAAAGATTTACCATCCTTTTCGGCAAAAGACTTTGGGCTGCCGAATCTGCGCGACTGTCCACCGGCCAAAACTATTCCTACGGTTTGGTTTTCGTTCATTTTCCTCTTCCTTCAAGCTTTTTTACCCACCGCTGACAGGAGGTATAAACGCGACCGTATCACCCGCTTTAATGTCGTCCGCTTCTTTGGCATATTCTTCATTTACTGCGGTCATGACTCCACCAAGTTTAAGTTGAGGGTATTCCTGCTGCAGTTTCTCCTTTAATTGCTGCACACTGAGATTTTGTAACGGAACTTCGATGCTCGGTCTACCGACAACTTCTTGTAGTTCAGCAAATAATAATACTTTAATCAATGACCTTCCTCCTTTAAAACAATTGGCGTCATTATCTATAAAAATAGTAGCATAGCGGTCAATCCGTCTGCAAATCCGGATGTAAATCAACAACGCGATGTGAGTGGGTGTAAATATTCATCCTGTCACCTCTGGTAAAACCAATGACAGTTATTCCGAGGTCGTTGGCCAATTGTACCGCAAGATCGGTAACAGCCGATTTAGATAGAATTAAACCAATTCCCATTTTAGAGATTTTGAGCAGAACTTCTGATGAAATCCGGCCGCTGAACACGACAAGCTTTTCTTTAGCCGATATCCTCCCACGGAGCATGGAGCCGAAAACTTTATCCAGAGCATTATGCCTGCCTATATCGGACCGGGTATATAGAAGCCCATCCGATGTTGCCAGAGCCGCGCTGTGGACGCCTCCTGTCTTTTGGAATTCTAGCGAGCTGTCCAGTAAATCTTCCATCAGCATAATACATTCGGATACCTTTATCTCCAGTTTACTTGTCACCGTTTTTGCAACTCGGGCATCACTTTTAAAATAAAACTGGCGGCTCTTTCCGCAACACGATCCGATAAACCGACTGGAATGATCAAATTGCTGTGGCTGTACCGGCTGATGGAGTGAAATATGAGCAAAACCAGTATACATGTCGACTTGGAGTTCCTTTATTTCATCCGCTTTCCGAATAATTCCTTCTGAAGCAAGAAAGCCAATGGTCAAATCCTCTAACTCACTTGGAGAACAAACAATCGTTGCAAATTCATGACCATCAAGCATAAGGGTTAACGGAAACTCGGTAGTAATGGCCTCCGGGACACTCTCTTGATGCAAGCCTTTGATTTTAATCGTTTTCCAACCGGCCTTCTCTAATTTATCCATACGCTCCCTCCCTAGCTCGGTTCTAATTCCAACTCCTCCACACGTTTCTCGACATACTTTGTATCCTTATGGGCATAGAAACTATCGGCCTTCTCAACAATTACCTGTGTTGTATATTCTGGTATACCTGCATACTCTTCATAGACGCCTTGAGGTATAACGACATTCCCTTCTGGCCAATGTAGCTCTACGTTGCCTGGCTTTATATTTACGAATTTTGCCTGACCCTTATACATTCCGTACTGGTTATAGACTACAACAGGATTCCCTTCAGCAATACCAAGCTCGCGAGCATCCTCTTCATTCATTAAAACATCATCACGATCAGCAGCATTGAAAGGATCGATGTCATCATAGATCATCGAGTTGAATTGCTTGCCTCTCCTCGTTGTCACATGAAAATGTCCTTCAGGCTTTCTGTATTCAGGAATTTCTACAGGTATTAAATTCCCTTTACCATCCGGTGTTGGACAGATTCCACCTTCACATAACCATGCTCCTCCCCACTGGAAGACATCACCTCTATTTTTCAAATGCTGGATTCCATCATAATTTGGTGCCGCAATTGCAATTTCCTCTCGTATTTCAGCTGCAGAGGTGAAGTTGATCAAATCACTTTCTTCTGGCTTTACACGTTTTGCAAGGTCAACATAAATTTCCCACTCACATCTGGCCTCTTCTATCCGCGGACCTTTAATTTCAGGAGAAAAATAAACCATCCGCTCCGTCGAAGTGGAGGTACCCCCTCCTTTTTGTTCATATCTGGTCATCGCCGGCAGAACAATCACAGCTTCCTTTGCATCAACTAACGTGGACGTGTTGAAAATAATATCTTGATGTACACGAACATCGATATTTTCTAAACAACGTTTTACAAAATCAGGATTTGGCATCGTTTCAAGGAAATTACCGCCCGATAGATAGTAGAGTGATAGATTACGTTCATGCGTCTTTGGAAGTAATGCATTTTCTAAAGATACACCAACGATGTCACCTTGCCATTTGGGAATAGGAAAGCCCCATATCTTCTCTACGCGTTTTCGGTTTTCTTTGTCCATTCCGCCTCCTGGCAGAACAAATGGATCCGCTCCCATTTCACCAGAACCTTGTACACCAGAATGACCGCGAATCGGCATTAACCCACAATGTTCCCTACCGAGGAAGCCGCGTAAAAGTGCGAGGTTGGCAACCTGTGACACATTATCTGTACCGAATCGATGCTGCGTCAGCCCCATCGACCAGACGAATACAGCAGATTTTGATTTTGCAAGTAACTGTGCCAGCTCAAACATTCTTTCTTTAGAAATTCCAGAAGATTTTTCCAGTACGTTCCAGTCATATGTCATCACTTTTTCACGTAATTCCTCTAGACCATTTACATGCTCATTAATAAATTGATGATCAAGCGCCGAACCAGGATTGACTTCTTCCATTTCAAACCAATGTTTCATGATGCCATGCATGAAAGCAATATCTCCACCAATATTCACTTGATACACATCATCAGCTATTTTCGTTCCAAATAATGCGGATTCCGGAATGGATGGTACCCAATATTCGTCCATCGCCGGTTCATGGTAAGGATTGATGATGATGATTTTTGTTCCTTTTCTCTTAGCGGCATACATATATTTTGTAGAAACCGGCTGATTATTTGCCGCGACAGATCCCCAAAACAACAAGACATCGGTCCCAATCCAATCTTTATAGTTACAAGTGGAGGCTCCAACACCTACAGACCGAGTTAATGCAGTCTTGGATGGTGAGTGGCAAATGCGAGATGCATTATCAATATTATTAGTACCTAAGAAACGGGATACCTTCGCTAATGTATAATAGACTTCATTCGTAATTCCCCGTGAAGTCGTATAAAACCCAAATTGTTTTGGATCAAGAGAGCGCATCTTATCCGCAATCTGATCCAATGCATCATCCCATGTAATTCTTCTGAAGCGGGACTCCCCCGGTTCGCGAATAAGTGGATAAGGAATCCGTCCCAGCTGTCTAAGCTCCGTACTACTCAACTTACGTAACTCCTCGATATCTTGATGAATGACTTCTTCTTTCATTGCAGGCATCGTGTTTAAACGCAATACGTTCAGCCTTGTCGTACATACATGCGGTCCTTTCAACGTCTGATCCTGCAATCCGGAAACGCCCAAAGCACATCCATCACAAACCCCTTGCGTTAAAATCCTTGTAGCATACGGGAGATTATCCTTATTCTCCCAAACAACTTTCATTGTATCTCTTATATGATGTGGTTTCACCTTCCCTAATCCAAAAGGTACTTTACTTACCCAAAGACTTGGGTCCGGTTTTTTTGGAAGCTTCATTGGTCCAGTATGCTGAGTTTTTCCCAAATCAATCCCTCCTATTGGTTATAAGACTTTATGGCACGTTCCATATATAATTATGAGTTTTCTATATTTTATAACAATAACTCTTTAATGTAAACGGATTCACCTCAGTCCAATACTACTTAAAAAATGCTCGTGTGAATTGCGACCATAAAAAATAATAGGAGTCCTAAATAGATATGGACTCGTCTTTTCTTAACACTTGGGTAGTACAATCTTAGCCAACCGGAGAGCACCATTAGAAGTAATACGATACCTGCTAGTATTCCACTCCATAATTTTAAATTAGCCGAATGGTATCCATAGCGATGAAAGATAATCCCTGCATGAAATATAATAAGTACGAGTGCAGTACTCCCCACCCAGCGATGAAACGGATATACTCTTTTTGAAATATTGGCTAACCGAATTTTCTTCTTACGGTCAGTCGCATTCCGAATCGTCGAAAAAACAGCATGTCTACTCCAATTGAAAAGGATAAGAAACAATCCCGACAATCCAAGAACAATATGTATAGGCAGCTGTGTTAGTGGATAGCTCAAATCAAAAATCACAATAACAAACAACAGAATATTGGTATATAACCAAAGACTCATCGTATCACCTCGAAATTTATGTTAAATATGAAAAGATCTTATGGGTTCGATATTTTTATCAATCATTCGGGAATATGTTAAACTGAACATACAATCCTTGAGAGGAGGTTACAGAGGCAACTCTGTAAATGCTATGAAAATTACTGTATCAGATAAAGCACATAATTGGTATATCGACGAAATGGGACTAGAAAAAGGGGATGGCGTACGCTTCTTTGGAAAAGTTTATGGTAAGACGGAAGTGCATGATAATTTTTCTGTAGGAATTAATGTTGGAACCCCTACAGATCCATTAGCAACCGAAACAATCGATGGTATAACTTATTTCATCGAAAAATCCGATGAATGGTTTTTTAAAGGTTATGATTTCCAAATAGAATATAATGATGAAATGAAAGAAGTTAGTTATCATTTTAAGAAACAATAGAAGAGTCTGAGACAAGACTATTCTTATTTCTTAAAATCCAAACAATAATAAAGATCTAGGTTTATGGACTTTCTCTTTAAATTCCGCAATTCCGCCCCACCTTCGCTTTCCGCGGGCGTGCAATGAGCCTCCGACGCACAGGACGTGCTAGTGCAGACGTTGCCACAGGACGTGGCGATCTTAGTCTGCCTCGAGCTAACGCTCTGCGGGGTCTCATCAGCACTGCATATCCCGCTGGAGTCTTCGGTGGGGCGGAATTGCTCCATGCTGATATTTATGTTAACGTATTGAATTTATTGTTCTACAGTAGTCTCATACTAAGTTTTTGAAGCTCCCTTTTCTTTTATCATAGAAAATGAATTTATAGAATGAATATATAATAGATAAAACAAGAGGCTGGGACAAAACCCCAGTAAATAGAAAATAGCTTCGCGCTTTTTGCGCGAAGCTATTTTCTATTTATCATAATTTTAGTAAACAAAAAGGACACCTTT
>NZ_JBHUDE010000042.1:0-20232 GCF_042678205.1 Oceanobacillus luteolus | reverse complement strand
CAAACATTTTAGAGCAATATAGGGTTGATAACGCTAACAAAACACTGGACGAAAACAGTATAAAATAAGGGACTTAAAAAACTCCCACAAGTACTTGACTCAATCGCTTTCAAATTAATTGTTGACATTTCTATAAAAAATGCATATAATAATTCTTGTCCGCTCTAAATAAACTATTGATACATAATCTGTTAAAATTTAATAATTACACATCATGCGGGTGTAGTTTAGTGGTAAAACCTCAGCCTTCCAAGCTGATGATGAGGGTTCGATTCCCTTCACCCGCTCCATGTCCCGGTAGCTCAGCTGGATAGAGCAACAGACTTCTAATCTGTAGGTCGCAGGTTCGAATCCTGCTCGGGACGCTTTGACAACAAAGAGAAACCTAACTTGTTTTAGGTTTCTCTTTTGTATTATGATAAGATAGAATATAATTTCATAATATTCATAAGCTTAACCAAATGATACGTTTATCTTAATCTGAAACAGGGTATGTTTCATATCCAGAGGAAAGGGTAAAACTACATATCAGCTAATGTATTAATGAATTAATGTAAGGAGGAGGTGGATGAGCAAGAATGAAGTCAGGGAATGTCATTCTTTTTCCAAAATGGCAAAAGATATTAGAGGAAGAAAGTATTGCGGCAATTAAAGAAAAGAAGTTTGATGAAGCGCTGGATAAATTAAATGATCTATTAAGTTATCAAGTGAAAAACCATGATATCTATACCGGGAAGTTAATCTGTTTGATGGAGTTAGAACGGTTTGATGAAGCGCAAGAGTTGTGTGAGGCGCTTATTGAGGAAAAAGATAAGTACTATTATCAATATATACATATTTATTTAACACTGCTTTTTCAGACTAATCAATACGAAAATCTAATGGAAATTGTTGAAGATGAGTTGGAGAAAGGTAAGGTACCCAGCCATCTTAAAGAGTCTTTTAACCAACTTTATTCCATGAGTGAGAAATTGTCTTTAAGTGTAATTACAGAGCGTTCTAATTTATATTTGGAAGAGTTGTATGATGCGGTAAATCAAGACAATCATATGGAGCAATGGCGTTTAATCCACAAATTGAGAAAAATGGGCACTGCACTGAATGAAAAAGTAGCATCATTGCTTGTAAATGATCATGTACATCCTTTGAATAAATCAGCGATTGTCCTCTGGATGAAACAGCAAAATATATCGAAACCAGTAGAAATACATAAATTCGGGATAGAGATGAAAGTGATTCCTAATGAAACGCCGGATATGAAACAGAGTATCATTGCTGATCATATTGAAAATCGTATAAGTGAAGTTGAACAAAGTAATCCATCATTATATAGTGTGATGGAGACATTATTGGGGCATTTCCTCTATGTAATGTATCCAATTACCCCTCCTGTGGAGGATGCTGATTATATTGCAGAAGCTTTACATACTATCGGTAATGAATATTTAAATATGGAAGTACCACCTATTGAAGATGAAAACATCAAAAAATATATTCAAGAGATTAAAACTGCAGATATTCTCTATGCGAGCATTATCGATGATTAGTTATTAATGCTTGAAAGACCAATGAATTATGATATAATGAGATGGTTGTAAAAATTGATAACGTCAAATTTATGTTTTAGTTTGAACAATAGATATGTTGGAGGTAATTAAGATGACAGTTAAATGGGAAAAACAAGAAGGAAACAAAGGAACACTTACATTTGAAGTGTCAGCTGAAGAGTTTGACAAAGCATTGGACCAAGCTTTCAAAAAAGTAGTGAAAGATGTTCAACTACCAGGATTCCGTAAAGGAAGAATTCCACGCGGGTTATTCGAAAAACGCTTTGGTGTAGAATCACTTTATCAAGATGCTGTAGATATCGTTCTACCTGAAGCATACACAAAAGCGATTGATGAAGCGGATATCTTCCCGATCGATCAACCGAGTGTGGATATTGAACAAATTGAAAAAGGTAAAACTTTAATTTTCAAAGCTGAAGTGGAAGTTAAACCGGAAGTTACTTTAGGCGATTATAAAGGACTTGAAGTGGAAGAAGAATCTGTAGAAGTTACAGATGAAGATGTTGAAAAAGAATTAGAATCACTTCGTGAACAGCATGCAGAACTAATCGTAAAAGAAGACGGAGAAGTTAAAGAAGGCGATACAGTCGTCATCGATTTTGAAGGTTTCACAGATGGGGAAGCTTTTGAAGGTGGAAAAGGCGAAAACCATAACCTTGAAATTGGTTCTGGACAATTCATTCCAGGTTTTGAAGAGCAACTGGTTGGCAAGAAGTCTGGAGAAGAAACTGAAGTGGAAGTAACTTTCCCTGAAGAATACCATTCTGAAGAGCTTGCTGGTAAAGAAGCTACATTCAAAGTAACTATTCACGAAATTAAGACAAAAGAACTTCCTGAATTGGATGATGAGTTCGCTAAAGACGTTGACGATGAAGTAGAAACATTGGAAGCATTAAAAGCGAAGAAGAAAGAGCAATTGACTGAGCAGAAAAAACAAGCTGCAGATACAGCTAAACGTGAAAAATTGATTGAACAAGCATCGGAAAAGGTTGAAGTTGAAATCCCTGAAGTAATGGTGGAAAACGAATTGGATCAAATGCTTTCTGAATTCGAACAACGCCTACAAATGCAAGGAATGACATTGGAGATGTACTCTCAATTCTCTGGTCAAGATGAAGATGCTCTAAAAGAACAAATGAAAGAGGATGCTGCAAAACGCGTGAAGACAAGTCTTACACTTGAAGCAATCGCTGATGCAGAAAACCTTGAAGCAACAGAAGAAGATGTGAATCAAGAGCTTGAAAACATGGCAGGAATGTACGGTGTTGATAAAGAACAGCTAGTTCAAATTCTAGGTGGAAACACAGAAACTATTAAAAACGATCTAAAAATAAGAAAAGCTATAGACTTCCTAGTGGAGCATAGCAAAACAGCAAACTAATCGTTCAAATCAAACAACAAGACAACTACAAGGTGCGATTTCCCTCGCACCTTGTTTCTATATACTTGGATATGAACGGATATAATTTAAGATTTTATTGACTTAAGAGTTGTCATCTGACATATAGATAAGTAATGTGATATTATTCAAGTAGGTGCAATGTATAAGGTTTATTGTTTTGTTTTTTAATATGTATCTGATATGATGGCTATAATTAAATTAGGAAATATCATTTTCTTATGAACTATAGGGGTGAAAAAATGTTTAAATTCAATGATGAAAAGGGACAATTGAAATGCTCCTTTTGCGGGAAAAATCAAGAACAGGTTCGCAAATTAGTAGCTGGACCTGGTGTCTATATATGTGATGAGTGTATTGTATTATGTACGGAAATTGTTGAAGAAGAACTTGGTTCTGAAGATGCAATGGAACTTACAGAAATTCCCAAGCCAAAAGAGATCTGTGAAATTTTAGATGACTATGTAATTGGACAAGATCAAGCGAAGAAAAGCCTTTCCGTAGCCGTCTATAATCACTATAAACGCATCAACTCGATCAGCAAATCCGATGACGTTGAGCTTGCAAAAAGTAATATCGCCCTCATTGGTCCTACAGGGAGCGGTAAAACTTTATTAGCTCAAACACTGGCACGTATTATTAATGTACCTTTTGCGATGGCTGATGCTACTTCACTTACTGAAGCTGGTTATGTTGGAGAAGATGTGGAGAATATTCTTCTTAAACTGATTCAAGCTGCAGATTATGATGTTGAGAAGGCTGAAAAGGGAATCATTTATATTGATGAAATTGATAAAGTCGCAAGAAAATCAGAAAATCCTTCCATTACAAGAGACGTATCTGGAGAAGGGGTACAACAAGCGCTATTGAAAATTCTCGAAGGAACTGTGGCAAGTGTGCCACCACAAGGTGGACGTAAACATCCACATCAAGAATTTATTCAGATCGATACGACAAATATCTTATTTATTGTTGGTGGAGCATTTGATGGCATTGACCAAGTCATCAAGCGCCGTCTTGGTAAAAAGGTAATTGGATTCGGTGCAAATGAGAGACAAGATGACCTGGACATGGGTGCACTTTTATCCAGAATCCTACCAGAAGACTTGCTCCGTTATGGATTGATTCCAGAATTTATTGGACGTATTCCAGTAATTGCTAGCTTGACTCCGTTAGATGAGGAGGCACTGGTACAAATCCTTACGAAGCCGAAGAACGCATTAGTGAAGCAATATCAAAAGTTATTTGAGATGGACGATGTGGAATTGGAAATCGAGGACGCAGCATTAGTTGAAATTGCCAAGAAGGCAATTGAAAGGAAAACAGGTGCTCGTGGTCTACGCTCTATCATAGAAGGTATTATGCTTGATGTGATGTTTGAGCTTCCTTCACGTGAAGATATTGCGAAATGTGTAATTACTGCAGAAACCGTTAAAGAGGAAAACGGTAACCCGAAATTGGTTTTCCGAGACGGTACAGTCGTTGAAGGTAAAAAGAAATTACCAAAAGAAAGTGCATAACTCTGTGTAAGTGACAGATGTAACTGATATAATGGAGACCAGCTGTTTGTGAAGCACTTCTGTGCTAGTTTACAGGCAGTATGTCTCCTTTTCTTTTTGTATTAATAAGGGAATAGGGAATACTAATTGCTACTAAAAGTAAAAAGCATTATAATATTTTATTTAGAAATGGTGCTATGCACACTTTTGTTTGTACATAAAATATGGAGGTAGTTAAATATGGATACCAAAATTAATGAGATACCCCTCCTACCTTTACGAGGTTTAATTGTATTTCCATCTATGGTTCTGCATTTAGACGTAGGAAGAGACAAGTCCATTGCTGCTTTGGAACGTGCGATGCTTGATGATCAGTTTGTGTTCCTTGCTGCTCAGAAAAAAACAAGCATTGATGAGCCGAAAATAGAAGATATTTATCAGATTGGCACACTTGCAAAGGTGAAGCAAATGCTCAAGTTGCCTAACGGTACTCTACGTGTATTAGTAGAAGGGATAGACCGTTATGAAATTAGTCGTGTCATTGATATGGAGAATGAAATAACCGTTGAGATTGAAAAGTTGGAAGAAGTACATGGAGATAAAATGGAAGAGGAAGCTTTAATGCGCACCTTGCTTGCGCAGTTTGAACAATATACAAAGCTCTCCAGAAAAATTTCAAGTGAAACTTTTGAATCTGTTCGTGATATGGATCACCCAGGAAGGCTTGTGGATATTATCACTTCTCATTTGCCAATCAAGCTGAAAGAAAAACAAACATTATTGGAAATGACTAATATTCCGAATCGCCTTCATCATATCATCAAGTTGATTACGAACGAAAAGAAAGTTCTTGATATTGAAAAGAAAATTGGCCAACGTGTAAAGAGCTCTATGGAAAAGACGCAAAAGGAATATTATTTGCGTGAACAATTGAAAGCTATACAAAAAGAGCTTGGAGATCGTGATGGTAAATCAGGTGAGGTAGAAGAAATAAGAGAAAGAATCGATGAGTCCGACTTGCCGGAAAATATTCGGGAAGTCGCGCTTAAGGAGTTGGGCCGTTTTGAGAAAGTGCCTCAAAGTTCAGCTGAAAGCTCCGTCATCCGAAATTACTTGGAATGGCTGCTTACGCTTCCTTGGACGAAGCAAACCCAGGATACGATTGATATTAAGCAAGCAGAAGAGGTATTAAATGAGGGGCATTATGGTCTGGACGAGGTCAAGGAGCGGATTCTGGAATATCTAGCTGTTCAAAAACTTACTAATTCATTGAAAGGTCCGATTCTATGTCTAGTCGGTCCACCAGGAGTAGGGAAAACATCATTAGCAAGGTCTATTGCTCGTTCAGTAAATCGTAATTTTGTAAGGATTTCGCTCGGTGGAGTTCGAGATGAGGCAGAGATACGAGGTCATCGTAGGACTTATATTGGGGCGATGCCCGGACGAATTATTCAGGGGATGAAAAAAGCGGGGACAATTAATCCAGTGTTCTTACTGGATGAAATCGATAAGATGTCTAATGATTTCAGGGGAGATCCGTCTTCAGCGATGCTTGAAGTCCTTGATCCTGAACAAAATAACAGTTTTAGTGATCACTTTATTGAAGAAACTTATGATTTATCCAAAGTCTTGTTTGTCGCTACAGCAAATAATGTAGCTAGCATCCCTGGCCCGTTATTAGATCGTATGGAATTAATCTCTCTTTCTGGTTATACAGAGGTAGAAAAACTTCATATCGCTAAAGAGCATCTCTTACCGAAACAAATTAAAGAGAACGGATTGAAATCGGCAAACGTACAAATTAGAGACGAAGCTTTGCTACGAATTATCCGGAGATATACACGGGAAGCCGGTGTACGTGGACTGGAAAGGCAACTTGCAAAAGTTTGCCGGAAAGCAGCCAAAATCATTATTTCTGGCGAGAAGAAACGTGTTATTGTAACGGAAAAGAATTTAGAAGATTTACTTGATAAGCCGATTTATCGCTATGGCTTAATGGAAATAGAGGATCAGGTCGGTGCAGCGACAGGCCTAGCTTATACTTCAGCAGGTGGCGATATTTTATCGATAGAGGTTTCACATTATGCTGGTAAAGGTAAACTGACATTAACGGGTAAGCTCGGAGAAGTAATGCAGGAGTCGGCACAAGCGGCGTTCAGCTATATTCGTTCACGAGCTGAAGAATTGAATATCCCATCTGATTTCCATGAGAAAAATGATATTCATATTCATGTTCCTGAAGGAGCGACACCAAAGGACGGCCCGTCTGCAGGGATTACTATCGCGACTGCACTTGTTTCTTCCTTAACCGGGCGTGCGGTGAGAAAAGAAGTAGGAATGACAGGAGAAATAACACTTAGAGGAAGAGTACTGCCAATAGGTGGACTTAAAGAAAAATCGTTAAGTGCCCATCGAGCAGGACTAACGACAATTATCATACCTAAGGATAATGAAAAAGATATAGCATCCATACCAGAGAGTGTGAAGAAAAATTTAACGTTCATACCAGTAAACCATCTAGATGAAGTGCTGGAAATCGCGTTAGTGAGGGATAATGATGAAAATCAACCAAGCGGAAATCGTAATTAGTGCTGTAAGTGAGAAGCAATACCCAGATGAAGGATTGCCAGAAATTGCTCTAGCCGGCAGATCGAATGTTGGTAAATCTTCCTTTATCAATACAATAATTAATCGAAAAAATTTAGCCCGTACTTCACAAAAACCAGGGAAAACACAGACATTGAATTTTTATAAATTAAATGATGCTTTCTACTTTGTTGATGTACCTGGATACGGCTATGCAAAGGTTTCTAAAGCAGAACGGGAAAAATGGGGTAGAATGATGGATGAATACTTTCAAAAGCGAGAGACACTTCAAGCTGTTGTCCTTGTATGTGATATCCGCCATGAACCCACCGATGCTGATGTTCAAATGTACGATTATCTGAAGTATTATGAACTACCTGTTATAATTGTTGCGACAAAGCTTGATAAAATTAAAAAGTCAAAACATCAACAACATATCAAAAGAGTGAAAGATACGTTTGAAGTCGATGCAGAGGACATCATCATACCATTTTCCTCGGAAACCGGTGAGGGAAAAGACGAGGCTTGGCAAGCAATCAAGAAATATCTGTAAATGAAAACAGCCCCATCCGTTCAAGGAATAGGGGCTGTTGTCTTGAAGAATCGATTCATTTACCTTTCTTCAATAAAATGAATCCAAGAATAATCAATATCAATGGCCAGAATTTTTCTATCAACGAAAATAGGTCATAAATCCAATAGAAATAATGATTAAATTGTTGGGAATAAATTAAGAGGCCCCCAACGACTAGGAATATCAAACTATTTAGTAGTCCTGTTTTCGTTTTGAAATATCGAATCAGGAAAGCTAATCCAATGATCAATAAATAAATTCCCCAGTGATCTATCCAAAAAGGATAATGTTGCAAGCCGTGCAAATGAATTCCAATTCCGAGGATCAACACCCCTGTGAAAATATGTTCATAACTCCGGGAACGGTAACTATGGATTAAAAATGCCAACCCAATTATGATCAATAAGGTCTGCCAGGAATAAAAGTCTGTAATTATTGGAAGTTTTAGTTCCCTTAAAAGAAAGAATACCCCGATTCCAATTAGAATGTAGGCAAATAAAGGATTTTGTTTCTTCATATATTGCTCTCCCTTGATTGTTTATATTTTGATAGTAATTCTAAACTATGGTAAAGTATAGACTGACCGTGCAAAAGTTTATAAGCTGTAACAATTGAGATATTGTACTGTGATATAATCATACTATATTTATAGTGGAAAATGGGAAATCATTTATATAGATTATCGTTACTTCTGGGGGTAAGACACTTGCATATTTTAAAAGTAGGATTCAACTATAAAAATGCTCCTGTTGAGATAAGGGAGAAGCTGACATTTTCTGAAGAGTCCCTTCATGAAGCAATGGAGGAATTAAAATCTCGAAAAAGCATTTTGGAAAATGTAGTGTTGTCTACATGTAATCGGACAGAAATCTATGCTGTAGTCGATCAGCTCCATACGGGAAGATATTATATCAAAACGTTTTTAGCTGATTGGTTTGGTATAGATAAAGAAGAGTTTTCCAATTACCTGCAAATCACTGAGAATGATGAGGCGCTAGAACATCTGTTCAGAGTAACAACTGGTTTGGATTCAATGGTACTTGGTGAAACTCAAATCTTGGGACAAGTAAGAGATGCCTTTTTAAATTCGCAAAAAGTAAAAGCAACAGGAACAATCTTCAATGAGCTTTTTAAACAAGCTATTACGTTCGGCAAACGTGTACATCATGAAACTGCCATTGGAGAGCATCCTGTTTCCATCAGTTATACTGCTGTGGAATTAGCTAAGAAGATTTTTGGATCCATAAAGGAAAAACATATTACACTTCTTGGTGCAGGAGAGATGGGAGAGCTTGCTGCAAAAAACCTGCATGGCGCAGGAGCAAGAAATATTACAATCATTAACCGTACTTTCTCCAAAGCGAAGGAAATGGCGGATAAATTTCAAGCAAAAACGGAAACACTGGAAAATTTAGCTTCCGTTTTAGCAAAGTCAGACATTTTAATCAGCTCTACAAGCGCAGCTGATTATGTGGTGACGAAAGAAATGCTCGATCCAATCGTTAAAAAAAGAAAAGGCAATCCTTTATTCTTAGTTGATATCGCCGTTCCAAGAGATATTGATCCAGCAATCGGAGAGTTAGAGCATGTTTTCCTGTATGATATTGACGATTTACAACATATTGTTGATGAAAATTTAGCGGAAAGAAAAAAAGCTGCCCAAGAAATAGAGGAAATGTTACAAGAGGAAATCGTAGAGTTTAAAGATTGGTTGAAAACGCTAGGTGTTGTTCCTGTCATTACAGCATTAAGGAAAAAAGCTTTAGGTATCCAAGCTGAGACAATGAAAAGCATTGAACGCAAAATGCCTGATTTAACTGAACGGGAAAAGAAAATACTAAGCAAACATACGAAAAGCATCATAAATCAATTATTGAAACAGCCGATTACTCAAGCGAAAGAATTGGCCGGTTCAGATAAAGCAGAAGAGAAACTACAGTTGTTTGTTGATATCTTTGGAATCGAAGAAGAAGTGGTCGAAGAGTTTGATAAACAAATGGAGAAAAATCAAAGTATGCGACAACTTAATCAGCAAGGTAGAAAACCATTCTCTAACAAAATGAAAAAAATACCTTCAGTTTAAAGGTGTTTTTCTATGATTGAAGAATGGAAATGGGTTTCTGAATTACTGATTGTAGTGTATGGGCTAAGCGTCATTGGATATTTTATTGATTTTATTCAGAGTAACCAGAAAGCATATACATACGCTTTCTGGTTACTTCGTATAGCATGGTTCATTCAATCTATTTATTTCGGCCAACATCTGTTAGTGGAGCAATCATTTCCGGTTGCTACTCTAGTAGATAGTCTATTTTTCTTTTCTTGGATACTGATTACACTTTCCTTGATTATCCATAAGTTTATAGCAATGCATTTTATTGTGTTTTTTATTAATCTATTCGGATTCTTCGTTTTATTATTGTATGTTGCAGCGACATTGAAGCAAGGTACATCCGAACGATCAGTGGAATTCATTCATGAAATGCTGATTGCTCATATATCACTTGCATTTGTTTCTTATGGATTTTTTACTGTATCCTTTTTCTTTTCTTTCTTATATCTTCTACAATATCACCTATTAAAGAAGAAGAAAGGCTTAAAATGGCTATGGAGGATAGGTAATCTGCATCAGCTGGACCAATATAGTTTTCAAGCAATTACACTTGGTGTCCCTTTATTGCTTATATCAATTATATTAGGTCTTTTTTGGGCCAGTATTTCAGCCGTATCAGTTTATTGGTATGATATCAAAATTCTCGGATCCATTTTTGTATTAGTGATATATATTATCTATCTAACAATACGTGCCCTCCGACGTCATAGAGGGAAAACGTTGGCTACTTATAATACGGCGGCTTTTTTGCTGCTGATGATTAACTTTTTACTTTCGAATACTTATTCAGAATTTCACTTCTAGGAGGTTTTTTCCATGCGTAAAATTATCGTTGGTTCGAGGAGAAGTAATCTGGCTCTTACTCAGACAAAATGGGTGATCGAACAATTAAAACAAGCAGGGGTCAAAAATGAATTTGAGATCGAGGAAATCGTAACAAAGGGTGACCGTATTCTCGATGTAATGCTATCCAAAGTTGGCGGGAAAGGTTTATTTGTTAAAGAGATCGAGCAGGCTCTATATGATAAGCGGATCGACTTTGCTGTCCATAGCATGAAGGATATGCCAGCTGAATTACCAGAAGGTTTAATTGTAGGCTCCATTCCTGTACGGGAAGATTATCGGGATGCTTTTATTTCTAAGGATGGAATAAAATTAGCTGATTTACCTGCGGGAGCAATTGTTGGAACAAGCAGTCTACGTCGTGGTACTCAAATACTGGCAGCTCGTCCTGATTTGGAAATTAAATGGATTCGCGGAAATATTGAAACGCGTTTACGCAAATTACGTGAAGAAGACTACGATGCGATTATTCTCGCAGCATCTGGTATGAAAAGAGTGGGCATGGATCCATCTATCATCACGGAGTATCTAGAACCTGAAGTTTGTTTACCAGCTGTTGGGCAAGGAGCCCTTGGTATCGAATGCAGGGAAGACGATACAGAGATAAGAGAAATCCTTTCACTGATTAATCATGATGAAACAACAGAGACGGTAACGGCAGAGCGAACATTTTTGAATTTATTAGAGGGTGGCTGTCAAGTTCCAATTGGAGGACATGCATTTTATGAAGGAGAAGAACTTGTATTTACCGGATTAGTTGGTACTCCTGATGGCAAAACAATCCTGAAAGAAAAGGTTACTGGTACTGATCCAGTGGCAGTTGGAACTGAAGCTGCGACACTATTGATTCAAAGAGGTGCAAGAGACATAATTACAAAAGCTAAAGAGGAACTAGAGTAATGGCTAAAGATTTACAGGGAAAGCGGATAATAGTTACGAGAGAAGCAAGCCAAGGAAAGGCTTTTGCAGAAAAAATAAGTCTTTTAAATGGGATTCCATTAGAATTACCTCTCCTACGCATATCCTGTAAGAAAGCTGAAAATCAGGAACAAATCTTCAATAATAGTGAAAACTATGACTGGATTATCCTAACAAGCGCCAATGGAGTGAACTGTTTTTTTAAACAATTTCATTCAGGTAATCATTCTTTCTCAGCAGACGTAAAACTTGCTGTTGTTGGGAGTAAAACAGAAGCTGCATTAAAACAGTACGGCTATGATGCAGACTTGGTTCCGGATATTTATGATGCAGAATCATTAGCAAAGATTTTCCTTCCTAAATATGAAAATGGTGAACGTATCTTATTAGTTCGTGGTAATCGTTCTCTTGATACGTTACCAAAAAAGTTTAAAGAAAAGGGAATTGGTTTTGATTCAATTGAAGTGTATGAAACAACGATGAATGAACCAATCAAGGACGAACTCTACAAGGTGATTTCAAATAAGGAATATGATTACATCACCTTTACTAGCCCTTCAACAGTTCAAGCTTTTGTAGAACTCTATGGCATGGCCGTTGATTCTCCTTGTGTTTGTATAGGGACGACTACGGAAAAAGCTGCGAGGGATTCAGGATTTACTCATATCCTTACAGCGAAAACATTTACTATTGAAGGTATGCTCGAAATAATGGTTGAAGATCAATCATAGAAGGGACGATTAAAAGATGACAGAACATATTCAGTTTAAGAGACATAGAAGACTAAGAAGCAGTGCATCCATGAGAACAATGGTACGCGAAACTCACTTGCATGTAGAAGATTTCATCTATCCAATTTTTGTGATTGAGGGAGAAAATATTAAAAACGAAGTTCCTTCTATGCCTGCGGTTTACCAGTTTTCGTTGGACAGATTAATGGAAGAAGTGACAGAAGCATATGAATTGGGAATTCGTTCCCTCATGTTCTTTGGTGTTGTGACAGATAAAGATGAAGTCGGCTCTGGAGCATATGCTGAGGACGGGATTGTCCAGCGTGCTACCAAAATGGTGAAAGAGAAATATCCTGACATACTTGTTGTTGCAGATACATGTCTTTGTGAGTATACATCCCATGGACACTGTGGTGTGATACATGGTGAGGACGTGGATAACGACAAATCATTGGAATTACTTGCAAAAACAGCTGTGTCTCAAGCAAAAGCAGGTGCTGATATTATTGCTCCTTCCAACATGATGGATGGATTTGTTGCAGTAATCCGCAAAGCGCTTGATAAAGCAGGATACACCCATATTCCAATTATGTCCTATGCAGTTAAATACGCGTCATCTTTTTATGGACCATTTAGAGATGCGGCGGATAGCACCCCACAATTTGGTGACCGGAAAACGTATCAGATGGACCCAGCTAATCGATTGGAAGCAATTCGTGAGGCTCAGTCTGACGTTGAAGAGGGAGCAGACTTTCTGATGGTAAAACCTGCCTTATCTTATTTGGACATTATTCGTGATGTGCGAAATGAGTTTAATCTTCCGGTAGTTGCCTATAACGTGAGTGGTGAATATGCCATGGTCAAGGCGGCTAGCCAAAATGGCTGGATTGATGAAGACAAGTTGGTAATTGAAATGTTAACATCGATGAAGCGAGCTGGTGCGGATATCATTCTTACTTATTTCGCGAAAGATGTAGCAAAAACATTGAGCAATCAATAAGGGAGGATATTATAGATGAGTAATTTTTCACAGTCTATCGATGCTTATAAAGAAGCGGTTGATTTAATGCCTGGTGGTGTTAATTCGCCGGTAAGGGCGTTCAAATCGGTTGGTATGTCACCTATTTTCATGAAACAAGGAAAAGGTGCGACGATTACTGATATAGATGGAAATGAGTATATTGATTATGTTTTAAGCTGGGGTCCGCTTATTTTAGGTCACGGTGATGAAAGAGTTACAACGAAATTAAAAGAAGTTGTTGATCAAGGTACAAGCTTTGGAGCGCCTACATTACTGGAAAGTAAGCTTGCAAAATTAGTTATCGAACGTGTACCATCCATTGAAATGGTTAGAATGGTTAACTCTGGAACTGAAGCGACAATGAGTGCAATCAGATTAGCTCGCGGCTATACTGGTCGGGATATTATTGTAAAGTTTGAAGGAAGCTATCATGGCCATGGTGATTCCCTGCTCATTAAAGCAGGTTCAGGCGTAGCTACCCTGGGATTACCGGATAGTCCTGGTGTACCTAAATCAACTGCAAGTAACACAATTACTGTTCCATTTAATGATATGGAAAGTGTTAAAGTAGCGTTTGACCAATACGGAGATCAAATAGCAGCAGTAATCATGGAACCGGTTTGTGGTAACATGGGTGTTGTTCCTCCAAAAGAAGGTTTCTTGCGAAACATACGTGAAATCACTTCAGAAAATGGTTCTCTACTTATCTTTGACGAAGTGATGACCGGTTTCCGTGTAGATTATCATTGTGCTCAGGGGTATTATGATGTAACTCCTGATATCACTTGCCTAGGAAAGGTAATTGGTGGAGGACTTCCTGTGGGAGCTTTTGGTGGTAAACGCGAGATCATGGAGCATATCGCGCCTCACGGGTCAATTTACCAAGCGGGTACGTTATCGGGTAATCCGCTGGCAATGACTGCAGGTTACGAAACCCTAAAGGCGATGGATAAGGCTGCCTATGAAGAGCTTGGGAAAAAAGCGGATTTATTGGAAGCAGGATATCGTGAAGCAAGTGAAAAACATAATATTCCATTGCATATAAATCGAGTTGGTTCCATGGTTGGTGTCTTCTTTACAAGTGAAGAAGTAATCAATTTTGAAACTGCACAAACATCTGATTTGAATCGATTCGCTGAATATTACCGAGGGATGATTGAGGAAGGGGTATTCTTGCCACCTTCACAATTTGAGGGGCTGTTCCTATCCACTGCACATACAGTTGAAGATATTGAAAAAACAATTGCAGCGGCTGACCGTGTATTTGCAAATCTAAATAAATAAACTATAAATTTCATCTGATAGGAATTAATCTCATTTGAAGAAGAATAAAAACCTGATACTACGAGGGAGAGGAAAACTCGTAAGTATCAGGTTTTTTGCATGCATATCTTATTTTTTAACCACATATAGATAATGTATATACTGGCTTTGTGTGTTAAGGGAACTTAGAAGGGAGGAGCTATGATGTCTTCTATGGAGAAGGATTTTCAATTTGAACTAAGTGAGACGTTATATTTTGACCGTGGCGACGAAGTACTTGAGCTAATCGGAATATCACTGAATCCTGAAGTAACTATCCATACTTATGAATCCTATGTATCTATTCGCGGGCAAATTGACTTGCATGGAGAATATATACGAGATACTGCAGCATCAGAATCAGAAAATGACCATTATTCCTTTGAAGAATTAGAAGCAAAAAGGTATGTCGAATTGGTGGAAAGTAGAGAAAATAATATTGCAGAGTTTTCCCACAGCTTTCCAGTAGATATTTCGGTACCTGCTTATCGTATCGAAAGTATGGAAGATGTTCGGATCGAGATTATTAATTTTGATTATGAATTTCCTGAGAATTCAAAGTTACAATTCACCGCAATAGCAGAGATTCAGGGCATAAAAGCTGAGGTTGAATTAGTAAGAGATGAAGATAATAGAGAAAGTGAAATTGAAATTCCGGAGGATGCTGCTAAGCCATTTGAGTTTGAATTGAAAAGGCAAGAAACTGAATTTACAGAAGATGAATTAGTAGAAAACGAGCGGTCCAATCGTGAAGTAGAGGTAAATGAGGAAGAGTTATTGGAGACAGAAGAACGAGAATACACACAAGAAGATTTATTAGATGAAACGAATGAAGAGGATGTAGAAGAAGATGTAATAGAGGTTAGAGAAAATGAGTTGACAATCCGAGCGATGGAGCAACAAGGCAGGGAAGGAAGCGAGGGTGAAGATCAGTCAGATGACAATGTAAAAGATGTCAGCTATTTAACAGATATATTCCGTGATGAACAAGAAGAGAGTTATACAAGAATGAAAATATGTATTGTCCAGGAAGATGACACGATTGAGACGATTGCGGAGAGGTTTCAGATCAGTGCACTTCAGTTGATAAAGCAAAACAAGTTAGATGAGAATTTTGATATAAGCGAGGGACAGCTACTGTATATCCCCAAAAAGTGAAATGATCCCCTTGTAACTTCCACAAGGGGTTTTCCTTTTGTTTTCGCTCTAGGAGGAGATCGGGTTGGAGAATATTACTGAAATTCTTCAATATTACGGGATTTTTCCCCAAGCAATTGTTCAAATTTCCGACAGAGTTTTTAAGATAAAAGCAAATGGTAAGGAATATGCCCTCAAGCGTAGTAGGCTAAGTAAGCAGTCATTGAAGACTTGGTTATCTGTATACCAGAATGCAGCGAGACAAAACCTGTATGAAATCATCCCTGTCTATTTAACACAACAAAAACAACTATACGTGGAAGCTGATGGGGAAAATTACTACCTGACACCTTGGATTCCTAGTAATCATCGTAATATCGGAGAGCATCGATTGCATTCCATCTACAAACAATTAGGCAGAATCCATCTTCAGACCAAAAGCATGTACCAATTAGGGAAGAA
The DNA here is from genome assembly GCF_042678205.1 of Oceanobacillus luteolus. Classification (NCBI taxonomy): domain Bacteria; kingdom Bacillati; phylum Bacillota; class Bacilli; order Caryophanales; family Bacillaceae; genus Oceanobacillus; species Oceanobacillus luteolus. The sequence continues at coordinate 4,079 of NZ_JBHUDE010000042.1, read as the reverse complement.
GGAGTTAGTAAACAACTTTCAAGCTTATAAAGACAGTTGTAAAGATAATGAAAGTCGTTTACTGGCCTGGGTAGAGAAGATTGAACAGACACATTATCCCTCTCCAATTGAGTTGCAAGTCTTGACTCATTTTCGTGATTTGCGATTAAGCTTCCAACGTTCCCAATCACTGGTCGACCAAATCATTTATCAATCAGAATCAGAAACAAACTGGGGAATAAGTTTGAATCATGGAAACATGCAGCTTGGTCATCTGTTTGAACATTATATCATTAATTGGGAACGAGCTTCTTATAAACATGCAATCTATGACTTAGTCGATTTATTTCACGATGGAATTATCCGTGAACCACAAGTAAGCCATCAATATATCGAATCCTTTCCAGTATACATGGAGGAAAATCCATTAAATCGATTAGAACAATGTTTATTAAGTTTATATCTATTAAACAGCAACGATTATATCAAAATGATGGAATCATATCACACCAAATCCATCCGCAATCAATCCCATATTAGACAATCCATGGAGTTGGAGCAGATGTACCGGATGGTAGTGTTTGGATTGAATTTTGATGCCTATATCGAACGTAACGCAACAGGGACTGAACAGGATTAAAACCACTCTAGATAAAATGCGATATAGATAAAAACAAAGATACCTAAGAGAAATACATCCAAAGTAGTCGGAAGGAAAATCGTTCTGAGAAGCTGATAAAACAGTAATGGTGCCATTGCGCTTTCGATAACGAACAAGCATTTTCTTGCCCACGGCGGTAACCGGTAACGGTAATGTCGCGACATTCTATCACCTCAAGTTGATTTCTTACCTACATGTTATGTCAAGATTGACCCATTGGTGTTCAATTTTACCGAATCCCGATCAATATGATTGTATACTTGTCATTGACTAATTGTTAATCTTTATAAAAAGGCTATCAACCCTGGCAATATGGGGAAAATAGTTGACGTTTCTAATCGAAATGTATACAATATAAAACAAATATAATATTGTCATGCAAGTGATCGGGAAGAGTACAGGATAAACACCTACAGAGAGGGAAATATAAAGTTGAGAATTTCCTAGGAAGGTTGTGCTGGAAGGTCGCCCGTGATGCAGCTGCTTTGAAGTTTTAGTAGAAGTATGCCGGCTAAGCGCCGATATCAGTGAATGAGTGTACAAATAATCATATCATTTATTTGTAAAATAAGGTGGTACCACGGAAGCTAACCCTTTTCGTCCTTTAGTCAGGATGAAAAGGGTTTTTTTGTTTAATGAAAAAGGAGGACATTGGAACATGTCGGAAGAAAAGAAAACATTATCTACTAAATACAATCCAAAGGAAGTGGAAGCAGGTCGTTATCAATTTTGGCTTGAGGGTAAGTATTTCGAAGCAACAGGCAATCCGGCCAAAGAGCCTTATTCCATCGTCATTCCACCGCCGAACGTAACAGGAAGGCTACATCTTGGTCATGCTTGGGATACTACAATGCAGGATACCATCATTCGGATGAAACGAATGCAAGGTTACGATGTACTATGGCTTCCAGGAATGGACCATGCTGGCATCGCTACTCAAGCGAAGGTCGAAGCGAAGTTAAAAGAGATGGGAACAAATCGCTACGAGCTTGGTAGAGAAAAGTTTCTTGAAAAGTCATGGGAATGGAAAGATGAGTATGCGTCATTTATTCGTTCGCAATGGGAGAAGCTCGGATTAAGTCTTGATTATTCGAGAGAGCGATTTACTTTAGATGAGGGATTATCGAATGCTGTTAAAGAGGTTTTCGTCAAGTTGTATGAAAAGGGACTCATTTACAGGGGCGAATATATCATCAACTGGGATCCTCAAACAAAAACTGCCCTTTCTGATATTGAAGTTATTTATGAAGAAGTCCAAGGAAAGTTTTATCATTTCCGTTATCCAATTAAGGATAGTGATGAAACAATTGAGATTGCAACTACTCGCCCGGAAACTATGCTTGGTGATACAGCTGTAGCGGTACACCCGGATGACGAACGTTATCAACATTTGATAGGCAAAACTGTGATTCTACCTATCGTCGGCAGAGAAATCGAAATTGTAGCGGATGAATACGTCGATATGGAACTTGGTTCTGGAGCTGTTAAGATTACTCCTGCTCATGACCCAAATGATTTTGAAATCGGTAATCGTCATAATTTGGAAAGAGTTTTGGTTATGAACGAAGATGGGACGATGAATAAAAATGCCGGTAAGTATGAAGGAATGGACCGTTTTGAATGCCGAAAAGCCATTGTGAAGGATTTAGAAGATCTGGGTGTCCTTATTAAAGTGGAAGAGCGGACACATCAAGTTGGCCATTCTGAGCGTAGTGGTGCAGTTGTTGAACCTTATCTTTCTACTCAATGGTTTGTTAAAATGCAGCCATTAGCTGATGAAGCGATTAAACTTCAGCAAAGTGAAGATAAAGTGAACTTCTATCCAGAACGTTTTGAAAAAACATACCTTCATTGGATGGAGAATATTAGAGATTGGGTAATTTCCCGTCAGCTATGGTGGGGTCATCGAATTCCTGCTTGGTACCATAAAGAAACGAATGAAATTTATGTTGGAAAAGAAGCTCCGGAAGATATAGAAAACTGGGAGCAGGATGAGGATGTTCTTGATACATGGTTCTCTTCTGCACTGTGGCCATTTTCTACAATGGGTTGGCCAGATACGGAAGCGGATGATTTCAAACGTTACTTCCCGACTCAAGCACTTGTTACAGGGTATGATATCATCTTTTTCTGGGTGGCACGAATGATTTTCCAATCGAAGGAATTTACAGGAGAAAAGCCATTTGAAGATGTATTGATCCACGGTTTAATCCGTGATTCAGAAGGTAGAAAAATGAGTAAATCCCTTGGAAATGGTGTCGACCCCATGGATGTCATTGAGAAATATGGAGCGGATTCACTTCGTTACTTCTTATTGACTGGCTCTACCCCTGGTCAAGATTTACGATTCTATTGGGAGAAAGTGGAGGCAACTTGGAACTTCGCCAACAAGATCTGGAATGCTTCCAGATTTGTACTTATGAATTTGGAAGACTTTACTGCTGAAGACATGGATTTATCCGGTGAATTATCGGTCGCAGATAAATGGATCTTGACCCGTCTCAATGAAACCATTGAACAAGTAACAAAGAACACGGATAAATATGAATTTGGTGAAGCTGGTCGTCATCTATATAATTTCATCTGGGATGAGTTCTGTGACTGGTATATTGAAATGGCAAAACTTCCGCTGTACGGAGAGAATGCAGATAAGAAGAAAACTACACAATCTGTACTTGCCTATGTCCTGGACCAAACGATGCGATTACTGCATCCGTTCATGCCGTTCATTACGGAGGAAATTTGGCAACAGCTTCCTCATAATGGTGAGTCCATTACCGTTGCCAGCTGGCCTGAAGCAAAGAAGGAATACCATGATGAAGTTGCAGTACAAGAGATGGAGCGCTTAATGTCCATTATCAAATCAGTCCGCAACATCCGAGCTGAAGTAGATACACCAATGTCTAAACAAATCAATATGGTCATTGAAGCTGAGAACGACTCTGTTGTAAATGAGCTTGAGAAAAATCGAGTTTATCTCGAGCGGTTCTGTAATACTAAAGAGTTAGAAGTTTCAACGGAACATCAAGTGCCTGATAAAGCGATGACAGCAGTCGTTACCGGAGCAGAAATTTACCTTCCACTTGAAGGGTTAATTGATATCGATAAAGAAATAGAACGTCTGGAGAAAGAACTGGATAAGTGGACGAAAGAAGTAGAACGTGTGCAGAAGAAGCTATCCAATGAAGGATTCGTGAAAAAAGCACCTGAAGCAGTGGTTGAAGAAGAAAGACGGAAAGAAAAAGATTATCTGGAAAAACAGGCTAAAGTAAAAGCAAGATTAGAAGAACTAGGTAAATAATAATTTGAAAAACAGAATCCCTATTGTTAGGGGTTCTGGGCTTGTCAAATAAAGTGTGTAAGTCCCCATTTACTCAAGGTACTTTAACACCCTATCTTTCAGTTCATCATGAAGAAGAAGCTGGTTCATCACCATGGC
>NZ_JBHUDE010000041.1:0-23166 GCF_042678205.1 Oceanobacillus luteolus | reverse complement strand
AGTGACCGATGATGATAAATTTTACTCAAAAAAGGATCCAAGCAAAATTTTTTGCTTGGATCCTTTTTAATTACTGTTTTTGGCTAGTTATGTCCCAGCCTCTTTATGCTTATCCAATTATTTTTCCATGAAACTTTCGGTTTCGTGGTCCGTCGAATTCACAAAAATAAATACCTTGCCATGTACCAAGTACAAGTTCTCCTCTTGAGATCACGATGGTTTGAGCATGCCCGACTGTGCTTGTCTTTAGATGGGCAGCTGTATTTCCCTCCATATGTCTATCTTTCGGATGACCCCATGGATACACCTCATCCAGCCTCATCAACATATCGCGCTTTACATCAGGGTCTGCATTTTCATTTACGGTAATTCCTGCAGTCGTATGCAGCGATGAAACAATTAAGATTCCGTTTTGTACGCCAGTCTCCGTAATCCATGTTTCAAGTTCTCGAGTGATCTCAATCATCTCGTCGCGTGCATTGGTACGAAGATGAAATGTCTTTTCCATATTGGACCTCCATTCTAATAGTGTTGATCAGTCTCATCTTATCACAAGTAATGACTTTGATTTACTGATGGAGGTGGACATACATGTAATTAGTTTCCTCTATCTTCAGATTCATTTACTCTCTTCATATATTCTTCCATTCGTTGTCGGTCAGGTTTAATATATAAACCTAAATATTTCCTTTCACGATTGGCATCTTTATAAAATGCAATCATCATCATTATTACAACAATACTAAATGGCAGTGCCGATATGATTGCTGCAGACTGTAAGGCGTTTAAGCCGGTTTCTCCACCTGATAGCAGCAATATATAAGCGATTGCGGAAAGTGCCAGTCCCCAAATGATTTTAATAAAATTAGCAGGTTTCAAATTACCAAAAGATGTTTGCATACCTAAAACAAAAGTGGCAGAGTCCGCGGAAGTAATAAAGAAAGATGCAATCAGTATCAAAGTGAATATGGATAAAATAAGACTGAATGGCAACTCATTGAAAATGCCGAACAATTGTGTTTCCGGTGTCAATTCAAAGATTTGTGGTGCTTTCAGTCCTGTTTCTACTCCGGTCATCCCAAATGCACTGAACCATAATATGCTCACTACAGTAGGCACCACTAAAACTGCAAGAACAAATTCACGGATGCTACGCCCACGTGAGATTCTTGCAATAAATATTCCTACAAATGGACTCCAACTCATCCACCATCCCCAATAATATATCGTCCAAGCATGCATCCAATCACTCTTTTGCTCATTAAGAGGGGCTACATCTAAACTATGGAATATAAGTGTGTTGAGATAATCACCGGTTGCGGTTGTCATCATATTGAGGATGAGTAATGTAGGACCCAGTATCAACATTGCAACAAACAATAGACCTGCCATGATCATGTTCAGATTACTTAAGTATTGGATCCCTTTACTCAATCCACTCCATGCACTATAGATGAACAATATCGTAACGACAGCAATGATAATCCCTTGGACGAATTGACTGTATGGAATACCGAAGAGATAATTCAACCCACCGTTGATTTGCATGGCACCAATACCGAGAGAAACGGCTACACCAATAATGGTTACAAACACGGTTAACACGTCAACAGCTGTACCGATTGGGCCATCTACTTTATTGCCTAAAATTGGTCGCAGCGTCTTCGATATTAAACCAACTTCTCCTTTACGAAATTGTGAGTATGCTAATACAAGCGCAACGATGCCATAAACAGCCCAAGGGTGGAACCCGTAATGCAGAATCGTAGAGCGCATTGATTCCGCTAAAGCTTCCTTTGTCTCCGGATCAGCAGTCGGTGGAGCGAGAAAATGTGAAATAGGTTCAGAAGCACCGTAGAAGACTAAACCGATTCCCATACCAGCACTAAATAACATCGCTAGCCACGAAACAGTTTTAAACTCCGGCCGATCATTCGGTTTACCGAGCTTGAGTTTACCAATTGGACTGATAGCTAAAAATACACAGAAAAATAGAATGACAGTAAATAAAGCCATATAATACCAACCAAATGTGCTGGAAATCCAGATACTGATTTCTTTGGAGATCTCTCCAAAAGCATCGGGAAATACAATACCGAAAAATACAAGTACCCCAACAATGATTGATGCGAAAGTGAATACGTTGGAAAAATTTTCTCTTCTTTTATCCATAAATAGTTTCATCCTTTTCATCGCTTAGTTCAAATTCTGACTTTATGACGTTCAGTTTTTCACATCTTAATCATTACCTTTCCCAATAAGGTAGAAGTTGAAACAGGATAGTGCGGAAGTTATGGAAGATAACTAAAAGTGAAGTTTGAAGGAGTCATTTTGTTTCATTATTTGAATGTTATAAGTGCAGAAGTCAAGGAGCATAAAGAAAATAGCGATAGAACCTTAGGCTCTATCGCTATCGTTTTATGTATTTTTTACGACATGTCTTTTCTGTAATCCAGGTTTTAATTCCGTAATTAAAATGGCAATCATAATTAATAAGGCACCTAAAACCATACGTCCTGATAGCACCTCTTGAAGAATAATTACAGATAAAACCATTCCAAATAAAGCTTCTAAAGATAAAATAATTGCTCCTTTTGTTGCGGTCGTATATTTGAAACCAACATTTTGACAAACATATGCAATTGTAGTTGAAAATACAGCCAAGTAAATGATGGAATAGAAAGCTTCTGATTCAAAGTTTGCAAAGTTCGTTGGAATATCGCCTTGAATAGCGATGGTAATAAGACCGATAGCACCTGCTGTAATGAATTGAACAACAGTTAACGAGATGGCATCTTCTTTTTGCACAAAATGATTCGTATAAAAAATATCAAAAGCAAATGCTACTGCACATGCAAGAGATAATACATCTCCAATATTGATTGTCATTGTCCCTTGCAGTGCTAAAAAGCCAATACCGATAATAGCTAAGAAGGAACCGATGATTTCAAAGCGATCGACTTTCCGCTTGTAAACCACATAGGCAATTACAGGGACGATTACGACATTAACGGCGGTCAAAAATGCATTTTTAGATGGTGTCGTATACTCCAAGCCAACTGTCTGCAAGGCGAATCCGACATATAGAATTGTACCTAAAACTGCACCTTTCCAAAGGATTGCCTTCGAAAATGTTTTGAACTTCTTCCTGAATAATATTGATAGAATGAGAGCGGCTAATATAAACCTGCCGGCCATTACTTGATATGCAGTTAAATACTCCAGTGCAATGGCCGTAACAACAAATCCACTTCCCCACACGATTGCTGTAATGAGCAGCAATCCATCTCCTATGTATTGCTTCATATCTTCTCTCCTAGTCTGGCTCATCTGATTGTTTTTTTCTTCTTCCTAATTATGAATTATAGCAAATTATATCGTGTAATATGATGGCGATTCACTATTTAAACCAATTCTTCTTGTCATACACGGAACTAACTCTTACTCGTATTTTATATAAAGTAAATAAAAGGAGTAATAATGATGTATGACTATCGTCAATGTCCCGAAGACCATTATGCATATACCATTCAGCCGGGAGATACATTGAATTCCATTGCATTTAGGCTGGAGAACAGTGTTTCCAGAATTCTGGCGTCTAATCCGGGAATCGATCCATACAACTTGAGAATAGGACAGATTATATGTATTCCGGCATGTCCGCCAAATCACCGGCCAATCATTATTCAGCCAGGTGACACACTCTATCGGATCTCCCAGCAATACCGTGTCACGATTGCTAGTATTCTTGAGGCAAATCCAAGCGTTGATCCGAACTATCTTAGAGTAGGTCAACGGATTTGCATTCAGACTGCTTGTGCGATGGTATAAGACATCCAATGAAAAAAAGATGTGTAGCACCACACAAATATTGGGAGGGTGCTACGCATCTTTTTTGTTACTGCATTACTTATTTGCTCAAAGATTGAACTTAAGCGGCTTTATGATCAACCTCATCATCCTTATCTCTCTTGCCCCAATAGTTTGCAAGCAGTGGACCTGAAATGTTGTGCCAAACACTGAATATTGCGCCAGGAACTGCTGCGACGGCAGTGAAATGAGCCAGGCCAAGGGAGGCCGCGAGTCCTGAATTTTGCATTCCAACTTCAATGGAAACAGCTTTTACATCTTTAAAATTAAGTTTGAAGAGTTTTGCAGCTAAAAACCCGATGAAATAGCCAATTAAATTATGTAGCACAACTACAGCGAAGATCAGCAAACCAGAAGTCACGATGGAGTCTTTGTTTACAGCAACGACTGCAGATGCCACTCCAATAATCCCGATTACTGAAATAAGCGGTAAGACTGGCGTGCTCTTTTCAACAGCTTTTGTAAATAACATTCTGATAATGATGCCTAAAATAATTGGTATTAATACGACTTTAATGATGGACACGAACATGTCCATAAATGAAACCGAAAGCCATTGACTTGCAAGTAAAAAAGTTAGTGAAGGAGTTAAAATAGGTGCCAATAAGGTAGAAACAGCAGTTATAGTCACAGATAAAGCAGTGTTTCCTTTAGCCATGAATGTCATCACGTTGGAAGATGTGCCTCCTGGACAACAACCAACTAAAATGACCCCAGCAGCTATTTCTGGTGGTAAGTTGAAGGCCTTTGCCAGTGCAAAAGCAGTTAATGGCATGATCGTATACTGTGCAGCTACACCAATCAGGACAATTTTCGGTGCGAGGAAAACTCCTTTAAAATCATTTACAGTAAGAGTCAGCCCCATAGAAAACATGATAATTCCTAATAGAAGTGAAACATGTGGTGCAATCCATGCAAAGCCTTGTGGCATAATAAAACTCAGGATTGCAAATAAAATAACCCATAACGCAAATGTTGTCGTAGCAAAATTACTGATTCTTCCCATTGCTTTCATCCTCTATTCCCTCCTATTGATCATTTCGGTGAAAATGTTTAAAAATTCACTAAGTTGTATAATCTATGATGTTATCACAAAGAATTAATTTAATCTAGTGTATTTTTAAATTATTCTAATGATATAATTTGGTTTTTCCACGCTATATAGGTACAAATACAATTAATAAACGTAAGGAAGATTATAATCGAGATGGAAATATTTTGTAGAAATAAGTATGAATTTCGGTTTCCAATTCTACAAAACTAGTAACAGACTGACAAAACTAGTCAACCAAAAATAGTTATATTTATAGTAAAATAGGCATAGAATAACAGGGTATTTTTTATCAGGATTGTAAGATTACTTACACGACGCGGATACTGAATAAAAAATTGGGGGAAAAAATGTGGAGAAGATGGTCGAGAGAGTCAAATTAGATGAAGAGTGGATCTTATTAATTAAAGCTGCAAAAAATTTAGGTGTCTCTATTGAGGAAATTCGAGAGTTCCTTAATACTACCAAGAAGAATGCTTAAATTTTATTTATTTGATAATTTAAACAGTCCTACCCACCAAAATTATGGTATAATTCCATTGAAAGTAGGTGGAGAACTTGATCGGTGAAAAAATCAAAAAATTACGGCAAGAGAAAAGAATGTCCATTTCAGAATTAGCTGAAAGGGCAGGTGTAGCAAAATCATACTTAAGTTCGATTGAGAGAAACCTTCAAACAAACCCATCGATCCAGTTTATCGAGAAAATCAGCCAAGTGTTAGATGTTTCTGTGAACGACATAATAAATGATAACAATTCAATATTAGAATCAGATCTTGATAGTGAATGGATGAAAATAGTAAAAGAGGCCATGGAATCCGGAGTATCGAAAGAACAATTCAGAGAGTACTTGGAATTCACTAAATGGCGTCAAGAGCAGGATAAATAAGTTTCATTAACCGTTTGGCAATATGCTGAGCGGTTTTTTACTTCTTTATGGAAGTGGGGGAAGGAAAAGTTGGGTTGTATCAGCAATGTGTATGATACAACCCAAATAAACTAACGATGCTGGTCAATTAAAATTGGATTCCCATCTGGATCCTCCAAGGTGATGAATGCTGGACCTTCTGTTGTTTCGTCGGCTTCTTGGATAAGCTTTATCCCGTTTTTCTTTAATTCTTTCTGTAGTTCCCTGACATCTGTAAATTCTTCTAAGTTTTCGGCGTTTTGATCCCAACCTGGATTGAACGTTAAGAGATTTTTATCAAACATTCCTTGGAAGAGGCCAATCACAGTATCACCATTCTTTAAAATCAGCCAATTCTGTTCCATATCTCCACCCAATGTTTTAAAGCCGAGTTTTTCGTAGAATTCTTTTGATTTCTTAATATCTTTTACATTTAAACTGATAGAAAATGCTCCGAGTTCCATTTGTGTCCTCCTATATTAAAATTAATTACGTACATATACTTCTATTATTTTATGTTAAATCCCTTTTAACTATGGAATATTAGATTATAGATTTATGCTATAATGTAAGAAACAATTTTCGGAGGTTATTGATTTGAGTATTCGTTTTGAAGTGACACGGACGTTCCAAGTGTCTAAACAAGAAGCGTATCGTAGCTTACTTGATCTTCAAGCTGCAGAAAAGTGGATGCAGGGCTTGGTTGGGATAGAGCGGCTTGATGAAGGCGAAATGAAAGTCGGCAGTGAATGGAAAGAAACAAGAAAAATGTTTGGACAAGAGGCTTCGGAATATTTCGAAGTGGTCGAACTGGATGAACCGAATAAAATCGTTTATTACGTTGATGGAGCGGGAGGGACAACGGGAAAAGGCGAATACATTTATACATATCTCCTTACCTCGGTCGGGGACGAGACGGAAGTTACACTTCAAGGCGAAATAAAAGGATTAACTGGATTGACCAAGTTATTCGGAAAGCTTATGAAAGGTACGTTTGCAAAAGCTTGTGCAAAGGATATGGACGCATTGAAGAGTTATCTGGAGAAGTAATATCAAGCTTTTAAGTTAATCTTAAGGGAAACTATACATTCTGTTAACGCTGACATTACAATTCCTCATTATAATAAAAGTTAGAGTTAACCCTCTGTGATACCCCCTTTACATAAAAAGACATCTATCTATAACAAGGTAGATGTCTTTTTATATTATTGAAATAATTTAACATTCAAATAATACCCCCTTAATATTCTATTGCTAAAATTGTGTTGCTATAAATAATGGGAGGGAATGACGGAATGAAGAAGTTAGTCTTGCCACTTATGTTGTTGTTATTGCTTATCGTACTTGTCGGTTGTGGGGATGCTGAGGGATCTCCAGAAACAGCCGAAACAGATGAAACGATCGAAACGTTATCTGTTGGATTTGTTCCTTCTAGAGAACCGGACGAAATTATTACTGCGACAGAACCGTTAAAAGATCTTCTAAAAGAAGAATTAGCGTCACTTGGATACGATGTGGAAGAAGTGGAGATTACAGTCGGAACAAACTATGAGGCTGTTGGGGAGGGACTTTCCGCAGGGACAATCGACGTTGGTCTGATACCGGGTGGAACCTATGTTTTATATGATGATGGAGCAGAGGTCATCTTAACTGCCACTCGAGCAGGATTAAATAATGATTCAGATGATGCAAAAGACTGGAATGACAATAAACCTACGGAAGCCTCTGATGAGCAAGTTACATATTATCGTGCTTTGGTCATTGCTGGTCCATCGGAAAAAGGGCAGGAGTTGGCTGAAAAAGTAAATAATGGTGAGGAATTGACTTGGGAAGATGTAAACAGCGCATCATGGGCTGTGATGTCATCGTCTTCTCCAGCAGGTTATATTTACCCTGCGATCTGGTTGGATGATAACTTCGACAAAACGATTACTGATTTAGATAATGTTGTTCAAGTGGACTCTTACGGAAGTGCATTTGCTCGTATGGCAGTTGACCAAATTGATGTCATGGTAACTTATGCCGATGCAAGACGTGATAATGAAGACGCTTGGCAGACTGAATTTGAGCGGGAAGCTAGCATCTGGGACGAAACAAATGTCATTGGTGTGACACCAGGTATTTATAATGACACGATTAGTGTCAGCAAAAATTCGGACATTATGGATGAAGATTTAAAGTCCTCCATTCAGGAAGCATTTATTAATATTGCTGAAACAGATGCAGGAAAAGAAGTGATTTCCATTTATAACCATGAAGGATATCAGGAAGCGACTTCAGCGGATTATGAGAATGAAAGAAAAGCTCAAGAAATCGTGAAAAGCCTTAATTAATATCTTGAAAACTAACATGAGGCTGTCTCAAGAGATTGTCCTTCCACCAGGGAGTCCGTCCGAGAGGCAGTCTCATTAGTCTTTAGATTGGAGATTAAACATGATCGAGTTTATTAATGTGGACAAAGTGTATCCGAACAAGGTCAAAGCTTTACATAATATAAATCTAAAAATCAATCAAGGTGAGTTTGTAGCAATAATCGGTTTATCAGGTGCTGGAAAATCAACGTTGATTCGTTGCATTAATGTGATGCATGAAATATCGAGTGGAGAGCTGATTGTTGATGGTGTCAAAGTCCATGCGCTTAAAGGAAGGGATATTAGAAGTTTCCGCAAGCGGATTGGTATGATTTTTCAATCGTTCAATCTCGTTACGAGAACTACAGCACTGCATAATGTACTCGTTTCATTTGTACCAGAATTATCTTTTTGGAGAAAGCTGACTGGCATCTTTTCAAAAGAACATAAAATTAAGGCATTAACTGCATTGGAACAAGTCGGCATTTTGGATAAAGCTTATGTCCGTGTGGATCAATTTTCAGGTGGTCAGCAGCAACGGGTTGCTTTAGCCAGAACTCTAGCACAAAATCCGGATATCATCCTAGCCGACGAACCTATTGCCTCATTGGATCCAGTTACAGCTAGGCAAGTGATGGATGATTTTAAACGAATCAATAGGGATTTTCGAATTCCTATCATTTTGAATATCCATCATGTGGAAATAGCTTTGGAATATGCGCAGCGAATTGTCGGTGTGAGAGAAGGACAGATTGTTTTTGATGGAAAGGCGGAAGAAGTCACAGAGGAAGTGCTGGATTATATTTATAAGGGACAAGTGGTTACCGGGGATAGGCGAATCATTCAAGGAGAGAAAGTTCATGTATGATAAAATATTTCCTCCAAAAAAATTAGTTTTGCCCAATGGGAAGCTGGTTTTTGAGAAGCGTTCACGTACCCCGTTTATTTTTGCATTGATTTTAATCGCAATATATCTTTCTATCAAATTCACTGGATTTGGGTTCGGTGTGCTGATAACTCGGTGGAAGGAATTTTTCTATATTATTCAGGAGATGATTCCTCCTGACTGGAGTCACATGTCAACAATATGGCAGCCGCTCATCGATACGATAAAAATGTCTTTACTAGGCTCTATTTTAGGATCATTAGGTGCTATTCCTGTTGCTTTTCTTGCTTCTTCCAATGTAATTAAAAATAGACTCATTGTATTTGCAACGAAGTTCTTTCTTAGTATTTTGCGTACAGTTCCTACCTTAGTGACGGCGTTAATAGCAACTTTTATTTTTGGATTAGGGACGTTCGCTGGAACTGTGGCAATTTTTCTATTTACACTTTCTTATGTCGGAAAATTATTATATGAACAGATTGAAAATGTGGAGATGGGTTCCTTTGAAGCAATGGAATCCCTTGGGATGAATCGATTATATGCGTTTCGCTATGCCATCTTTCCGGAGGTCTTACCGAACTACCTATCCACGTCATTATTTTGTTTCGAAGGTAATGTTCGCTATGCTGCTATTTTAGGTTATGTCGGTGCAGGTGGGATCGGATTATTATTGAATGAAGGGCTAGGTTGGCGTGATTATGCTGGTGTAGGCATGATTCTACTGATTCTTATTCTTACCGTGTTCATTATCGAAAGAGTAAGTGAATACTTCCGGAAAAGGCTGATTTAAAGGAGAATAATTGATTATGAATGCAATTGAAAAACAATTATATGCTTCACCTAATCATAGACGTTATATTATTTTTATAACTTCTATTGTTTTACTTTTATTAATCTGGTCAGTTACAACGATTGATTTACAGAACCTGGAGAGTAGCGGGGTTAAGATTGCTTCCAGTATCCTTTCAGGGATTATTAGTCCAGATTTACAATTGCTGTTCACCTTTACCACCGAGGGTGTTCCTTACTTATTAGTAGAAACGATTTCTATTGCATTTTTAGGCACGGTTATAGGTGCCTTTTTAGCTGTGCCACTTGCATTTTTATCCGCATCGAATGTAGTTCCAAGTCCGGTTGCTTGGATTACTAGATTCTTTTTAATTATCATTCGGACGATACCAGCTTTAGTGTACGGGTTGATGTTTATCCGAGTGACAGGACCAGGTCCCTTTGCAGGTGTACTGACCATTGCACTCGTTTCCATTGGAATGTTAGCGAAATTAATGGTGGACGCGATAGAAGATCTTGATACTGGAATCCTGGAGACGATGACCTCGATTGGTAGTACAACTTTTGAAAAGATACGATTCGGTATTATTCCTCAATTGCTGGCTATGTTCCAATCAATCCTCATTTATCGATTTGATATGAATTTACGTGAAGCTTCTGTATTAGGATTGGTAGGAGCAGGAGGTATTGGCGCTCCATTGATTTTTGCAATGAGTGCTTATCGCTGGAATGAAGTTGGCTCCATATTAATTGGGCTAGTTGTATTGATCCTATTGGTGGAACTTGGATCGAATCATTTTCGGAAAAAGTTGGTTAGAGGGTAAGAATAAAGTTAGGAGAAAAGCCTGGCGTACGATTAGCCAGGCTTTAGTCGTTATTCGGAAAGATTGAAAAATAACGAAGTTCCCTGACGACACGTGAGAGCGGCAACCCGACTACGTTATAAAAATCACCATTAATTTTTCGCACGAGCGATGCACCTAGGCTTTGAATTCCATAAGCACCAGCTTTATCATAAGGTTCCTCAGTTGAGATGTACCAATGAATTTCTTCTTCCGTCAACGGTAAAAACTCCACCTCTGTCCGTTCAACAATCATTTTGCTTTCATGGAGAGAACGGAGCATGACACCTGTATACACGTCATGGATATTGCCACTTAACTTTGAAATCATATGATAAGCATCTTCTTTAGATTGAGGTTTTTCAAAGATATTATTTTGATATGCGACAACGGTGTCAGCGGATAAGATTACCTCATTTTCTGAGAGTGAAATATTTTTTGCTTTTAGTGAAGCTAATTGTTCTACTTTTTCTATTGGATCATTACTTGTGATTTTGGATTCATCTACATTAGGGTTTCTTACCGTGAAGGGAATGTTGACTTGTTTCAGTAATTCTTGTCTACGAGGGGATAGGGATCCTAGTATTAATTTATTTGACATCATTGTTCCTCCTCAACTAATTAGTATAGGAATAATTATAGTTGGGATTTTGTTTCATGTAAAATATCGCTGGCCCTTCACACAACAAAGCAGTCCGGAAGCTCTGATCGCTCGGACTGCTTGTTTTTTAAGTGAAATATTCAATTTTAGCTTCGGGGAATAGTTTGTTAATATGACCGCCAATTGTATCTTTAATCGATTCTTGTTCTTCGGTTTGGTAGACGTACTTATGGATTCCATATCTGCCCCATTTCTTTTTTCGTTTCGATTCATCGAGCTCAAGTTTTGTCATAGGATAATTTTGTTGTATGACACGCTTTGCAGGCTGGGTAAACCGATGCTGAATCAATTCGAATGTTAAATCCTTTTTGGCAAATGCGGGTAATGCCTCCGTTAATTTCTCCAGCATTTCACCATAACCTTCTTTCCAGCCTTCATGAAGATAAATTGGAGCTATAATGAACCCAAGCGGATAACCTGCTTCTGCGACTTTCACAGCTGCGTTTATCCGCTCATCAAGCCGAGGTGTGCCGGGCTCAAAATACTTGATGATATAGTCGTCATTTATGCTGAAACGGAAACGTGTTCTGCCGTTATGCTCAGCATCGAGAAGATGATCGACATGTTCGAATTTCGTCACAAACCGCAGCTTCCCATATTTTGATTTTCCAAAGTATTCAATGGCCCGTTTCAATGTGTGGGTTAAATGATCGATGCCGACTATATCGGAAGTACAAGAAGCTTCGAACCGGGTAAAGTCAGGAGCCCGTTCTTGCATATACTCTTCCGCTGCATCAAAAATTTCATCAGTATTTACATATGTTCTGATATAAGGCTTGCTGCCCATCGTTGTTTGCAAATAACAGTAATGGCAATGTCCCATACAGCCGGTTGCGAATGGAATAGCGTATTCCGCCGAAGGTTTTGATGTATCAAATTTCAATGTTTTACGGACACCGACGACCAAGGTAGATTTGGCAATCCGATATTTTTGAAAATGGTTCTCTCCCGGGAGATTACGGATTTGGTTATGGGAGGTCGTTTCCCTTATTTCGATTCCCATATTCTCAAATTTAGACACCAGTTCTTTGCCAAGAGGATAATCCAGAGCGCGTGGTTCTACATAAACAAGCTGGGGCACGAATGGTTTAACCATAAAACCCACCTTCCTGGTAAGTACCAAACGTCTGCTGAAACACTTGCTCCGCTTCCTCTTCTGTTTGAAAAATGGCAACTTCATCCGTTATCGGATAATACGTTTCATGGATGAATAAAGCGGGTTCTCCGGGTTTGTCCGGATTCTCTACAACAGCTGCCTGCTGTACGTTGGCCACGTTCTGAGCGTGGGGATTTCTGATGATAATAAATACAATCTCACCTGGCTGGTAGCTTTCATAAAACTCCATATTTTCACCTGCTTTCATTATATTGGATAGTATCCCACCTAAAATGAGAATTATTTAAAGCTTGGTGATTATAAAAGCAATCAGCTATTAAATTTGGTATGATGAAATTACAACAAAGGTGGTATGAAATTTGAAACTTAATAGAGTGCTGCCCATTTTATTTATGATCATGTTCCTTGTGATGGTTGGTTTTGGCATCATTATCCCTGTATTGCCTTTTTACGCGGAAAACTTAGGTGCTTCTCCAACTGAACTTGGATTATTAATGGCAGTTTATTCATTGATGCAACTTTTCTTTGCCCCGATGTGGGGGAGGATTTCGGATCGGTTTGGCCGTAAACCAGTCATTCTGATAGGAATCTTTGGATTATCGCTATCATTCTTTATGCTCGCATTGTCTACGGAAGTGTGGATGCTGTTTGCTGCGCGGATTGTCGGTGGAATTTTGTCTGCTGCAAATATGCCGACAGTGATGGCTTATGTTGCTGATATTACAACGGAGGAAGAGCGCAGTAAAGGGATGGGAATCATCGGAGTAGCTACAGGGCTGGGCTTCATCTTTGGTCCGGCTATTGGTGGGGTATTTACGAACATCGATCTGCATGCCCCATTCTACCTTGCAGGAGCACTGTCTTTCCTAACGCTGATTTTCGTTATAATCTTTTTGAAAGAATCACTTCCATATTCGAATAGGGAACTTCAAAAGAACAAGAAAAAACAATCGATTGGAAAAGTGATACGTGAACCATTTGCGATGCTATATTTCTTGCAGTTCTTTATCACGTTATCCCTTGCAGGTCTGGAGGCAACATTTGCTTACTTTGCTGCTGTTAAAGCAGGCTTGGATGCGGTCAGTCTTGGCTATATATTTATGATCATGGGTCTGGCCAGTGCAGCTGTCCAAGGAAATATGGGAAAACTGACAAAGAAATTCGGTGAAATAAGAATCATTGAAATTGGAATCATTATCTCAGCACTAGGTTTTGCACTCATTCTATTTACGAATAGTTTTGTTACTGCAGCGATATTCTTAGCAATCTTTGGTGTGGGGAATGGAGTCATCCGGCCAAGTGTTTCTTCCTTGTTAACGAAGAAATCCAAAGCAGGCTATGGTAGTACGACCGGATTTTTATCGTCCTTCGATTCGCTTGGTAGAATTATCGGCCCGGTATTGGGAGGGTTATTATATTCCATGGCTATCGAACTGCCATATATCTCCGGTATTATTATTTCAGTCGTGGCACTCATCTTGTTCCGGGGAAGTGCCCAACAGTTGTTAAAGCGTCAAGCTAGAGGTTAAAAATTTTGAAACGGGAGCAATGTTATGGCGAAGCAAAAATATTATGTCGTCTGGGCTGGTAGAGAACCAGGAATCTATACAAGTTGGGCGGAATGCCAACACCAGACAAAAGGTTTTAATCAAGCAAAGTTCAAATCATATACTAGCCGCGAACAAGCGGAAAAAGCATTTAAAGAAGGCTGGAAAAAACATTGGGGTCAAGGCGGGTCGAATTCTTCTGCTAAAAGCAAAAGGTTCGTTTCCGAGACTCCAGCAGAAATTGATTATGACAGCATTTCTGTTGATGTTGGTACACGGGGAAACCCTGGTCCAGTCGAGTATCAAGGAGTAGATACACGGACAGGGGAAGTCATATTCTCCTATGGCCCGATAAGAAAAGGAACAAATAACTTGGGTGAATTTCTTGCGATTGTACATGCTCTAGCCTATTTACATAAACAGGGAAGCAATAAAACGATTTATACAGATTCTGTAAATGCGATGAAGTGGGTCCGAGAAAAGAAAGTATCAACAACTTTGAAGAGGGATGCATCGACAGAAGAGATATGGACGCTGATTGACCGTGCAATCGACTGGCTCCATCGTCACTCTTATGAAAATAAAATCCTGAAATGGGATACGAAAAGATGGGGCGAGATTAAGGCTGATTACGGAAGAAAATAATGCTCCTTTTCATCTATAAGAAGACAGGTAGAGATACCTGTCTTTTTGTGTGAAATTCTTTATCTGTTAGGAACATCTGGAAAGAGGAAAAGATTAAGTATAGGTAGAAGTTATATATCAAGGAAAAGCGACATGAGAATGGAAAGAAGGGAGTTGGAACATATACAATCAACTATCTGAAGTAGTGAATAAAGCAGCATATCGGGCAATAGGAATGAAATGTTTCGGATTTTATCAATAGGGGGATGAAAATGGGGATTGTAAATAAAAGTATCATCAAAAAAGATGCCTTTAAAGTAGTTGGGATTGAGATTGACTGGCAATCCAATAAAGAGCAACCTTCAGAAAATACAATTGCAAAAACCTGGGATGCCTTTAATGAAAGAAGATCAGAGATCAACCATGCCGTGCCACATCAATCATATGGATTGATGCGTTTTCCAGAAGATTGGAAGGTTGGGGATTCCCACAAGTATATGGCATGTATCGAGGTTAGTGAATTTCCATCTGAACTGCCGAGTGGAATGAAGACGGCAGAAATACCGAGTTATGAATATGCAGTACTTACCTATCAAGGTGTCATTGATGAAATCAGGATAGCAAATGATTATTTGTTTAGTGAATGGGCTCCGACGATAAAAGGGTTTCACTATCAATTTCCTCATTACTTTGAGTTTTACGGTAAGGATTTTACACATAATGATGACCCTGATTGTATATTTGAGCTTTGGGTGCCAATAGTCGGTAAAAGAGAATAAGATGAGTCTAATAATATTTCAAAACAAATTAGTCTAACGGATGAGGTGATGAAACCTATGAAGTTTAACGCAAAAAAGGACACAACATACCGAGTCCTCGTTTGGGGATCGGCTTTACTTTTCTTAGGAATTTCAGTCGGCCTCTTTGTACCAATTTATAACAAAGCTGGATTGGCTGCCAGTTTAATCGTCGGTCTTTTATTTGGGATAAGTGGTTTGATCATCCTATGGTTTTGGTACAGTACGTATTATATATTGACAGATGATACCTTAATCATTAATCTAGGCCCTTTTAAACGTAAAATCGCTCTTCATGCTATTAAAAAGATCGAAAAAACCAATACACAACTTGCATCAGTGGCACTTGCAAAGGAGCGTTACTATTTATATTACAATGCCAATGATTACACCATCATTGCACCTGAGAATATCAATAAGTTCGTACAAATTATTGATGATAAGATTTCTCATTCAGTACAGTTCATAAAATAGAACATTTTACTTCTAGTTGATTTTTAGGATAAAGCCGCAGCTCTCTGCGGCTTTTATTTATAGAAGATGAAGCGATAGTAAGTATAGGGCCGATGATACATGTCATTCCTTCTTGAAGACCATGTTGTCAATCTATCTTTACCACTATTGGTATGGTAAAATAACCTCGTAATCTTCATCACAAGGAAGGGTTGATCAGATGAGAGGGGACAAATCATGGTACCAATTAGATAATGCTGGGAAATTGTATTCCTCTATCATATCCTCCCGTGCAACTACTTTATTCCGCTTGTCTGCAACATTGACAAGCCCAATCTATCCAGATTTATTGCAAGAGGCTTTGGAATTGACGTTACAACGTTTTCCATTTTTTAAAGTGCAATTAAAGCAAGGATTTTTTTGGTATTACTTTGAAGGAACAGATCAAATGCCTCAAGTGGAAAAAGAGAGGTATTACCCATGCATGAGTTTATCGATTAAAAAGCGTGGCTCTTTTCCATATCGGGTATATTATTATAATAACAGAATCGCCCTGGAGCTATCCCATAGTATGACAGATGGGACTGGGGGGCTGAAGTTTTTAGGTGAGCTCGTCAAGCAATACTTGCATTTGAAGGAAGGCATTCCGATTGAGCAAGAGGAGATAAGTGATGAGCAGTTGGAGGCGGAAACGGAGAATGGTTTCCGGAGATATTATGATAAAAGTATACCGGCACCGAAGACCAAGTTGGGAAACTCTTTTAAACTGCCCTTGGAATTAGATAAAAAAGGGTATTATCATATCGTTACCGGAATCATACCTGTAGAGGCTTTAAAGAAAAAAGCAAAGGAATATGATGTATCGATTACAATATTCCTCACTGCGATTTATATCCAAAGTTTGTTGACGATTCAAGAAAGAACATCAAGACGTAAGCGGCCGGTCGTTATCAATGTACCTGTAAATATGCGGTCGTACTTTCCAAGTGACACGATGCGAAACTTCTTTGTAAGTATTACACCTTCGATTGATGCAAGGCTTGGTAAATATGAATTTGAAGAAATAATCCAGGAAGTGAAAATCGAATTTAGCCGATTATTGACGCCAAAAAAATTAAAACAGTACATCAAACAGAGTGTCATTAGTGAGAAATCATTAATGTTGCGATTAATGCCATCACCGATCAAGGATATGGTCGCTCCATCGATATATTCCTTTTTTGGTGAAGGACAATATACGAGTGGCTTATCCAACTTAGGGATTGTACGTGTGCCTAGTGAAATGGAGAAATACATTGAAAGAGTGGAGTGCTATCCACCGCCGAGTATTGGCAACAAAGTGAAGGCCATACTGACGAGCTATAAAGAACATATGTACATTTCATTTGGGAACTTATCAAAAGACCGTATGCTTGAGCGAGAATTTTTCCGTAGCATCCGTGAGCTAGGAATACAAGTTACAATTGAAACAAACGATGAGGAGAATGAAGATGGCCTATTGTCCGAAATGCGGAATTAGAGTGGAGAGGGATAACCGGCCATGTCCACTTTGCAGTTTCCCTATTCCGAAAGTCAATGAAGATGGTGAAGAGGTTGTCAGAGTAAGAAAGTTTCCTAAAACGACCAACCCTTATCCAAGCTATATGAGACGGGTACTGAACCGTATTTTTATATTTATTACACTGTTAGTATTCGTAGCTGTCAGTCTCATGGCTTATATCGATTATGAATTAAATGAAATGTTCACATGGTCCAGATACAGTAATTTAAGTGTTCTTGCAGGTTGGGGATTCATATTCTTTACTTTTGGTTATGTGAAAAATTATTATAAAGTGCTGATTGGGATTGGTTTGGATATGCTCATCCTGCTATTCGGATTAGATCTGTTTAACGGCAGCCTGGATTGGTTCATCCCACTGGCATTTCCGATTGTAACCGGAACAACGGTCGTGGCCATCCTTTACTGGAGTGTAGTCCGGGCGTTATCGGTCAGAGGCTTTAATGTGATAGGCTTCTTTTTTATAGCCGCAGTCATTCTCATCATGTGGATCAATTTCTTCATCCAAAATTACCAAAACAAGACAGATCCGTTAAATTGGCTGATTGTTACAGTCCTGCAATTGTTGCCGGTCCTGTTGATTATGCTTTATGTAAAATATGGGATGCCGGAACGAATCAAACAAAAAATTGCCAGGAAGTTTCATTTATAAAAATTGGAAATTTTTGCTTAATAAAAGACAATTAGTGATATAATGATGACAAGTGCATAAGGCTATCAGGGTGGTGGCTCACTCCCTTTTAGAAAGGGGGTGTTGCCTATGACGGTTTATGAAGCAATGGTTGTGATGATTTCCTTTGGGAGTCTCATTGTTGCGATACTGTCAATTAACGATAAAAAATAACCACCCTTAGCCTGACAAGCAATTAGCGGTGGTTATTTTTAACACTCTATTGTGAGTCGCCCCTTGAAGGGCTGTATGCACTTACCGTTTGGTGTTCCCGCACCAAACGGTTTTTTATATTATATGTTTATCTGCTATTAGTATAACCGATTTTCATATAAAAGAAAACATCTATATACCCATAGGCACTATGGCTTGTTAATAAACAAGATACGTTATAATAAATAGTAAGATATCGATGAACGGGTGATGAGAATGAATGAAGGAAAACAGATTTTAATTATTGAAGATGATCCAGAAATCAGTATGCTGCTGCAAGTGATACTATCCAAGTCCAATCTAAGCCCTGTTGCAGCATATTCTGGTACGGAAGGTTTATTACACCTACAAAATAATTCGTTTGATTTAATTTTACTTGATTTAATGCTGCCGGGAAAAAGCGGTGAAGAATTAATCAAAGAAATCAGAGAAAAAAGCTCGATTCCGATCATCGTCATCTCAGCAAAGGTAGCTGTGGAGGATAAAGTGCAAGTATTGAAAATCGGAGCGGATGATTACATAACAAAGCCATTTCATCAGGAAGAAGTGCTTGCTCGTGTGGAAGTTCAGCTACGAAAAGCAAAAAATGATCCGCTGGAAACAGCTCAAATGGAATGGCGTGGGCTTACCATCGATAAAGATAAACGTTCCGTGACATTGAAAGGAAAAGAACTGCAGTTGACGAACGCTGAGTTCGATATTTTAAACTTATTTATGGATAAACCGGAGCATGCTTTCTCCAAGAAAGAGATTTATGAAAATGTTTGGAGCGGGACTTACTATGGAGACGATAATACGATCAGTGTCCACGTCTCCAATCTCCGCAAGAAAATGGCGGAAGTTACGGAAGAAGAATATATCAAAACAATTTGGGGCGTCGGCTTTATGCTGGTTTAATTCGCAAACATTCTTTATGATTTCTTTATGTTTTGCTTAAAGGATTTTAAAGACTTCTGCGCTAAACTTAAGTAAAGAAATACGGTGAAGGAGTCAATGTGATGGATACGATTGTTCAGACATACCGATTAACGAAAAGATTTAAAGATGCAGAAGTTATCAAGCCACTAGATTTTACGTTAAAAAAAGGAGAGA
This sequence comes from Oceanobacillus luteolus, assembly GCF_042678205.1. Classification (NCBI taxonomy): domain Bacteria; kingdom Bacillati; phylum Bacillota; class Bacilli; order Caryophanales; family Bacillaceae; genus Oceanobacillus; species Oceanobacillus luteolus. Next base: position 3,739 of record NZ_JBHUDE010000041.1, on the reverse strand, counting down.
TTTGTGCACTCATTGGAAAAAATGGGGCAGGTAAGTCGACGATTTTTAAAATGCTTTCCGGACAAATCAAACCGACAAGTGGAGATATGCAGTTGTTTGGCAAAACAGGTAAGAAAAAAGCTCGTGCGAGAAAGAGAATGGGCTTTATGATTGAAACTCCTGCCTTTTTTCCTGATTTCACTGCACAACAAAACTTGGAATATTTCCGGATTCAACGTGGCGTAGTGGATAAACAGCGCATTCATGAAGTGCTCGAAATTGTAGATTTGGCGAAAGAGAAGAAGAAAAAATTTAAAGAATACTCCATGGGGATGAAGCAGCGATTAGGTATTGCCCTATGTCTTTTAAGCAGTCCGGATTGCTTAGTGCTCGATGAACCGATTAATGGTTTGGATGCAGAAGGAATTATGGAAATCCGTAAGCTTTTGACGAAGCTTAACCAGGAAAAACATATAACGATATTGATTTCCAGCCATATTTTAACGGAATTAGAATTACTCGCCACCCGTTTTGTGTTCATCAAAAATGGGGTAGTCGTCGATGATTTGAGCAAAGAAGCATTAGTGGATAAGAGCAGGAAACAAATATTGTTGAAAGTGGATGATCCTGCTAAAGCTGCAAGAGTTTTAGAACAGGCATATGTAGATCTCCAGTATCAAGTTCTCCCTGATCAAGTAATAACGATCCAAAATTATGCAGAAAAAGCTGGAGAAATAAATCGTCTTTTAGTGGACAGTGGTGTCTTCGTACGAGAGTTCCGTACCGAAACATTGAAGCTGGAAGAATATTTCTTAGGATTAGTGGAGGGGGAACAACAATGATAAATTATATGAAAAGTGAGTATTATCGTCTCTTTCGTCAGAAAGGCTTGTATATCACAAGTGTGATCTGTTTTTTATTGATTGCTGCTGCTGCCGCTGTCCTTTATTATTTTGGACAATCCGATCCGAATTTCCCTTATAATACTGGCGAATTTTTCTACTCTAATGTAATTGGCAGTGGTTTACTGATCGTACTCGTAGGGATAATCTTTAATTCAACTCTTACTGGTAAAGATATGTCTTTAATTAAGCAATCTGTTTCTTTCGGCATATCCCGTAAAATAATTTTCTGGTCCAAGCTCATCATTACTTTAAGTTGTTTTCTAGCAGTATGTGCTGTTGGGATACTTTTTATGATTGTACTAGGTGAGAATATGTTCCCTAGTGATCAACAGTCTGTCAGACATTTTCTAATTGCGAGTGTGAATATGGCTCCGCTTATTCTAAGTGGATTCTTTCTGACTCATGCGTTAAAAATGATGAAGGTTGGAGATATATACATCATTTTTGTACTGTTATTTATTTATGGATTTTCCAGTAATCTACTTCGGAATCTGTTTCGTCCAGTTACAGGCTTAAACGAGATATATAAATATACACCAAATACATTATTAAATGATAACTTAATGCACTTTATGGATGGTACAGTTCAATTTGAGTATCTATATTGGATTATAGGCATAGTAATCTCTGTGATTGCCATCCTGATAGGAGCAAAAAAGTTCAAAAATCAAAGTATTGATTGACTGAGAAGGGATGAATGAATGTGGGCAGCTGGTTGATTATCACGATATTGCTTTTACTGCTGATTGTTACGTTTGCGCGACTTCTGCTATTTCATTGGGATATTAAAAACATGACCAAACAATTGGATGATATCATTGAAAATTTTGGTACAAATGAATTAGTTCGCACGAGTACGCATCACAAAAACGTGACGAAGTTTACAGCTAAAATCAATCAGCTCATTCATTTATTCAAGCAAGATCAGCAGCATACGTTAAATAGGGAAAAGAATCTGAAACAGGAAATAACGAATATTTCACATGATTTTCGGACACCATTAACGTCGATCAAGGGATTTACGGAATTATTGTCTGAACCATCTTTATCAGAAACTCAAAGGAAAGAATTTTTAACGATTATTGAAAAGAAAATCGATAATCTTACGATGAAGGTTGATTTATTTTACGAGCTTTCCCAATTGGACTCTTCAGATAAACAACTCATAATGGAAAAGCAATCTTTGGACCACATCGTTGTAGATACGATGTTGCTCTTTTATGGCGACTTTGAAAAGAAACAAATTAAGGTAGAGATGAGCGTACTGTTTCGCCAATTTTAGCTGACAAGAAAGCGGTGGACCGGATTGTAGCAAATATCATCCAAAATGCAATAACGTATGCGAAAAGTTATTTCAAAATCAGTTTTGTAGAGGAAGAGGAAGTTATCCGTTTGAGGGCAGTGAATGACGTGGAGGAAATAAATGTTACATCCCTGCAGCGGATCTTTGACCGTACCGTCAGGCTTGATTCCAGTCGGACTGGTAATCAGCTTGGATTAGGTCTTCACATCGTACAGCAGCTTGTCACTAAACAGGGAGGAACAGCAGTTGCTGACGTTCATGACAATGAATATAATTGAAATATCATTTAGAAAGTGGGATTAGGCAGAGGATGACCCCCTGCCTAATCTTTTTATTTTTCCCAAAGTTCGATTAGTCTACCATCTGGATCCTTAATCCAGATAAATTTTCCGTATTCTGTATCTTCTTTTTTCTTCTCCAGAGGTACACCGACTTGTTCAAGATGGTGAATCATTTCGTCCAGATCATGAACTTGGAAATTTAACATCACTTGCTGATTTGTCGGAAAATAACTGTCATCCTCGGTAAAAAAGGAAAAAATCATCTCAGTCCCTGGTTCAGGCTTCATTACTGTTCCATTCCAGTTTTCTACGTCAATCTTCAATACCTTGCTGTACCATCTTTTAACTTCATCAAGATTTTTAGTTCTCCAAAATATGCCACCTACCCCTTTTATCATTTTTTCGCCCCTCCTTTGTTCTTTACTTTACTCAGCTGAAATTAAGTGTACCAATATTCACATAAGATGAACAATTAAAGAATGTATTAAGATATTTTTGGAGTGGGTAATAAATCTTTTATTAGAGGGAATACCACTAACAGGAGGAATGTCTAATGAAAAATAAACCCGGACGCGAACGTAAAACAACAGAAGAAGCGAATCTTGAGTTGAACAAAAAGATTGGCGGTGAAGATGAAGAAAGTCATCGGATGGACTCACCTCCATATTCGAGTATTTATAATGCAGCATATGGAGTGAGTTATGTTAAAGATGAAAAGGACGAAGAAGACCGGAAGAATATGAGAGACGAGGAAAATTGGTGAAGTTAAGATTTAACAGGTGAAAGAGCATGTTTGGACTTTAACATGCTCTTTTCTTATTTCATAAGTAACGCTGTTACCTATTTCTGCATTCAACTTATTCACGTAAATAGATTCGGGGAGAACATGTTTTAGAAAGAAACATGGAGGGAAGAAAAAGAACAAGAAGGGAGTAGACACGATGGATAATGGATTTAAAGATAAAGTGGACGGAACGGTTGATAAAGCAAAAGGTGAAGCAAAAGATCAGTGGGGTAAAGCCACAGAGGACTTTTCCAAGCAAGCAGAAGGAAAAGTGGATAAAGCAAAAGGTAATGTGAAAAAACGAGTTGGAGATCTGAAAGGGGATAATCATGATTCTTTACATCGGAGATAACTTATATGGAAAGTCCAAAAAGTGGTATTCGTCGGGAGTGTAAAATAAACTGTGTAAGTGAGAGAGCGTACGGCTCTTGCTTCGCAGTTTATTTTTTTATTGTTAGAATAAACATATAAGATTGGGAGGTTATTC